>JASGLU010000010.1 GCA_030156825.1 Candidatus Atribacteria bacterium
TTAAAGATAAATACTAACCGAGGAAGGAAAGGCATCTTCCTCGGTATTAGGGGGAAAATACCCCCCTAATAACCCCCAAAAACAAAGATAAAAAAGGAAAGTGAGGAAGGTTTTCCTTCCTCACTTTCCTTGGTAACTTACACCTATCTCCAGGGGAGAGAAAACCAATGGTTTCAGCTTTTAGAATTTCCTCTTCCTTCAAGGGAGAGGATTAAGGTGAGGGAGGCATAAGGATGGGCTCCAGGTTTTCATTACTATCTGGTGGTGCAGGAGAAGGAGCTAACCGTCCCTTCCTACTCGATTAGAAGAACAAAAAAGAATAAAACTAACAGGAAAGGAAAACACTTTCCTCAGAAAAGGGGTGAAAAACTTTATATGGAAGTAGCTTTAGTTTCTTCAGAGGCTTATCCTTTTGCACAAAGCGGAGGCATGGGAGATGTGGTGGGAGCTCTTTTTAAATATTTACCCACTTTTGGTTTTACCCCCAGCCTCTTTATTCCTGCCTATTCTACTCTTTTAGAAAAGAGCTCTTTTGTTTTGAAAGAAGAGGTCAGTTTCCCCTTTGGAGACCGCATGATAAAAGCTCAATTTTTTACCAAGGAAGATACAAAAGGGAAAGTGGTGGCGGTAGCGGGAGAAAATTACTTTAACCGGGCGAAAATGTATGGTTATCCTGACGATTTAGAACGGTTTATTTTTTTCTCCCGGGCGGTTTTTGAATATTTAGTGCGCTCTCAAGAGCAACCGTTTGTTCTGCATGCTCACGATTGGCAGAGTGCGCTTGTTTGTGCCTATATTAAAATGTACTGGCCGGCTTACAGAGTAAAGCCCCATAAAACAGTATTTACTATTCACAATTTAGCCTATCAGGGAATAGGCAGTGGAGATTTATTTCGGTTAGTCAATCTCCCAGGTAGATTTTTTACCCATGAATATTTAGAATTTTATGGTAATATCAACCTTTTGAAAGCTGGTCTTATTTTTGGAGAAGTAATCACTACTGTCAGTCGGAGTTACGCGCGGGAGATAACTACTGCCGAGTTTGGAGAAGGACTGGATGGTTTAATCCGGGCAATTGCTCAGAGCAAAGGTATTACCGGGATAGTAAATGGAATTGACCTGGAACAGTTTAATCCGGCAGACGACCCTTATTTAGCGGTTAATTTTACCAAAGATGACTTGACGGGCAAAAAAATCAATAAAGAGAAGCTTATCCAGCAGTATTTTGCTTCAGCGGAAGATACCTCTTTACCTTTGATATCCTTTGTTTCCCGGTTGGTAGAGCAGAAAGGACTGGACCTTATTCTCCGTCAGCCAGATAAATTTTTTAACCTTCCGGTTTTTTGGTTGTTTTTAGGTACCGGAGACGAAGCGTATGAGAAACTACTCAAAAACTTAGAGAGGCGCTTCCCCCGCTTGCGGGCCGAAATCAAGTTTGATGAAACTTTAGCCCATTGGATATACGGAGCCTCTAATTTTCTGTTGCTTCCTTCCCGATTTGAGCCTTGTGGTATTTCTCAGCTAATAGCCATGCATTATGGAACTATTCCTATTGTGCGTCGGATAGGAGGTCTGGCAGACACAGTAGTTGATTATCCCTTTAATCCCAAGTTGAGTAACGGTTTCAGTTTTGACCAGTATAAGTCAGAGGAGCTTTTGCGTGTGTTGCAACGGGCTCTTACTACTTATAACCAGGATTCCAAACTGATGGAGAGAATGATAGCTAACGCTTTTGATTCAGATTTTTCCTGGGAGAGAGCTATTGGCCACTATGTATCCCTCTATCAATAGAAGTTGGAAGGAAAATCGCCCACTGGTGGTGGGAGTTGCCGGTGGTATGGCCAGTGGAAAAAGCACTTTTTCCCGTTTTTTGGCCCAAAAAGGAGCAAAATTAATTGACCTTGACTGGATTGCAAGGGACTTTTCTGATAAAGGGAAACCTCTTTGGGAAGCGATAGTTGCAGGTTTTGGTAGAGAATTTTTAGCCGCCGATGGTACCCTTGCTCGGAGCAAATTGGGGTGGGTGGTATTCAAAAGTTGGAATAACCTTTTTCTTTTAAATCAACTAACCCATCCTTTTCTTCGGCAGGTGGTGAGGGAGAAATTAGCTGAATTCAGTGCTTCGGAAATAGTGGTGGTCGATGGAGCGGTTTTGTTTGAGGCTGGTATTTTGAATTGGGTAGATTTTTTAATTTTTATTGATGCTCCGTTGGGACTGCGTAAAAGTCGGTTGCGAGAAAAAGGTCTTCCAGAACGGGAAATTGACCGGCGAATTAAAAGCCAGAAATTTCTTCCCTGTTTGCGCCGACGGGCTTGGAAAACAATTTTTAATCAGAACGGTAAAGAACAATTACAGGCAGAAGCAGAAAAAATCTGGTTTGAACTGAGTTCTCACTTATCCGTTGATTGATTCGGGGGTAAGGAATAGAAAGTTAAAGTTTTTGTTAAAAAAACATGGATTAGTAAGGAACAAAAGTGTGGGAGTGGATGTTAGTCCAAAATGGATACTTTACAGGTAAAGAGCGGGGAATTTGAACTTTCTTCTTCCTTCTCCCCCCAGGGCGACCAGCCACAAGCAATTGAGAAGCTGGTTGATGGTTTACGGCGGGGGTATCGCTATCAGACTTTGATTGGTGTAACCGGATCGGGTAAAACTTTTACCATGGCCAATTTGATTGCCCGATTTAATCGACCGGCTTTGATTATTTCCCATAACAAGACCTTAGCTGCCCAGCTTTACAGTGAGATGAAAAGCTTTTTCCCGAAAAACCGGGTGGAATATTTTGTCAGTTATTATGATTACTATCAGCCCGAAGCCTATGTTCCTGAATATGACCTTTTTATTGAAAAAGACGCCTCGGTTAATCAACAGCTTGATCGCCTGCGGCTTTCTGCTACCAGCTCTTTAATGGAAAGAAACGATGTGATAATTGTAGCTTCGGTTTCCTGCATTTATGGTATAGGTTCTCCCCAGGAGTATCAAAAAAGGGTTTTTCATGTGCGGTTGGGTGATCGTTGGGATCGCAGAGATTTTGTCCATCGATTGGTGGAGCTTTTATACGAGAGGAACGAGATAGAGTTCACCCCCGGTCGGTTTCGAATGAAGGGCGATGTGGTGGAGTTATTTCCAGCTTATAATGAACCTGCTATTCGCTTTGAGTTCTGGGGTGACCAGGTGGATAAGATTAAAACTTTCGACCCGGTGAGTGGAAAAAGTTTACAGCAGTTGGAAGAAGTTTTCGTTTACCCGGCCAAGCATTATTTGGTGGATCGTGATATTTTTCAACAAGCTTTAAGAAACATAGAGAGAGAAATGACCGAAAGGGTAAACTATTTTTTGTCTCAAGGTAAAGTGGTAGAGGCAGAAAGACTCCAGCGGCGAACTCTTTATGATTTGGAATTACTACGCGAGACCGGTTACTGCGCGGGAATTGAGAATTATTCCCGCCATCTGGATGGCCGGAATCCGGGGGAGCCTCCCTATACTCTGATTGATTATTTTCCAGAGGATTTCTTAGTTATTATTGATGAGTCTCATGTGACCATTCCTCAGCTAAGAGGAATGTTTGAAGGGGATAAAGCGCGCAAACAAAGCCTGGTTGAATATGGATTTCGTCTTCCTTCTGCCTTTGATAATCGGCCACTTAAATTTGAAGAGTTTGAGCAGAAAATACCGAGAGCGGTTTTTGTTTCCGCCACTCCTGGTCCTTACGAACTCTCTTTGAGTGAACAGGTGGTAGAACAGCTTATTCGGCCTACAGGATTGATTGACCCGGCGATCGAAGTTCGTCCGGCTACCGGTCAGGTGGAAGACCTTTTGACCGAAATTAAGCGGGTTATCAAAAAAAATCAGCGGGTGTTGGTAACCACTTTGACCAAGAAGAGCGCAGAAGACCTGAGTGATTATCTTTTCCAAATGGGGATTAAGGTACAGTATCTTCACTCGGAAGTGGATACTTTAGAAAGGGCTAAAATTATCAAAGACCTAAGGTCGGGTAAGTTTGATGTTTTAGTGGGGGTTAATCTTCTTCGGGAAGGGCTTGATTTGCCCGAGGTGTCTTTAGTGGCAATTTTGGATGCGGATAAAGAAGGGTTCTTGCGGTCAGAGGTGTCTTTAATTCAGACAATTGGCAGAGCGGCTAGAAACCTGGAAGGTCGGGCTATTCTTTATGCCGACCAGTGGACCGGTTCCATCAAAAGAGCGGTGGAGGAAACCCAGAGGAGACGAAGCATCCAGCAAGAGTTTAATTTAGCCCATAATATTCAACCCCAAACTATCGTGAAAAAAATCCAGGCTTTGCTTCCTGAGGTAGTTGGCCTTTCTTCTGAGGCAGAAGAAACCCTGGCTCAGTTGGAAAGCTGGAAAGAACAGGCTTCGCCAGCAGAAATGATAAAAATTATGGAACAAGAAATGATGAGGGCGGCTGAAAATTTAGAATTTGAGAAAGCAGCCCTTCTTCGAGATGAAATACTCCGTTTACGAGGAGAGAAAACGAGGGATAAAATCGATGGAAAATCACATCCTAATAAAAGGCGCCAGAGAAAACAATCTAAAAAATATTGATCTTGAGATACCGCGTAATCAACTGGTAGTTATTACCGGCTTGTCCGGTTCGGGAAAATCTTCTTTAGCTTTTGATACCATTTATGCCGAAGGACAGAGACGGTATCTGGAGTCTCTCTCTTCCTATGCCCGTCAGTTTTTGGAAAAGATGGAAAAACCCAAAGTGGATTTGATTGAAGGTTTATCCCCGGCTATTGCCATCAATCAAAAAGCCACCTCTCACAATCCTCGCTCGACGGTGGGGACTGTTACCGAAATATATGACTATTTACGGGTTTTGTTTGCCCGATGTGGGCAGGTATTCTGCCCGGAGTGCGGACGACCGATATCTTGCCAGACGGTTCAGCAAATGACAGACGAAGTTCTTTCTCTACCCACTTCCACCAGGACTCTGGTCATGGCTCCTTTGGTGACAGGGAGGAAAGGGGAATATCGAAAACTTCTGGCTGATTTATTGAAGAATGGTTTTGTCCGGGTAAGGATAGATGGCGAAATAATAGAGTTAGAAGATTGGGAAAACATTGAGCTTGACCGTACTAAAAAACATACTATTGATTTGGTAATAGATCGCTTGATAATAGAAAAAGGGACCGAAAGAAGAATAGCCGACTCGATTGAAATTGCTCTCCGCTATGGGCGAGGTTTGATGAAGCTTTTGGTAATCGAAGAGGAAGGGAAAGAGTACGAGCGAATTTTCAGCGAAAATTTCGCCTGTGCTGACTGTGGCATCAATTTTCCGGAAATCAACCCTCGGATGTTTTCCTTTAATAACCCTTATGGTGCCTGTCCTACTTGTGGAGGATTGGGCTATTTATCGGTGGTGGATCCTGACTTAGTGGTTCCTGACTGGTCAAAAACCATTGAAGAAGGAGCAATAATTCCCTGGATGGAAGAGGAGGAACCGATAGCCAGCTGGCGACTGAAAAAGCTTCGAGGGCAAGGGGTGAGAGTTAATCTTCCTTTCAGGGAATTGAGTGAAGACGAGCGAAAAATAGTGTTTCAAGGTAATTCCCATCTGGAAGGGGTTATCTCTCAGCTGGAGCGAAAGCTGGCGCTTGCTCGGGGTTGGTGGGAGCAGGAGGAAGTGGCTCCTTTTCTTTCCACTCAGACTTGCCCAAAATGTGAGGGAGATCGCCTGCGCCGGGAAAGTTTAGCTGTCAAGATTGGTGGTTTTTCTATTGGTGACCTTTCTCGTTTTACGGTGGAGGAGCTGTTCGCTTTTTTTGAACGTTTTGCTTTTACTGGTAACGAATCAATAATTGCCCAGCCTATCCTGCGGGAAATAAAATCCCGACTTAACTTTTTAAAAGAGGTGGGCCTTGATTATTTAACCCTTAACCGAACTGCTTCCACCTTGTCGGGGGGAGAATCACAAAGGATTCGACTGGCTACCCAGATTGGCTCCGGCTTGGTAGGGGTGCTTTATGTGTTGGATGAACCCACGATAGGCCTTCACCCGCGGGATAACCAGCGATTGATCAATACCTTGAAAAGATTGAGAGATTTAGGGAATACGGTGGTAGTGGTAGAACACGATCCTGATACTATTAGAGCGGCCGATTTTGTAGTAGACATTGGACCGGGGGCGGGAGAACGGGGAGGACTTGTGGTAGCTACCGGTTCTCCTCAGGAAATTGCCAACCACCCTGATAGTCTAACCGGCCTTTATCTTAGCGGTAGAAGAAAGATTCCGGTTTCCCTTCCTCGAAAGAGTCCAGATAACGGATGGTTGGTAATCAGGAAAGCTCGGGCGAATAATTTGAAGAATATAGACGTGAAAATACCCCTCGGCCTTTTGGTAGGAGTTACCGGTGTATCCGGATCTGGTAAAAGTACTTTGCTGGATAACATTATCTATCGTTCTTTGGCTAGGAAGCTATACTATTCCCCTTTAGTTCCGGGAGAGCATGAAGCAATAGAAGGGGCAGAATTGATAGATAAAGTAGTGGTAATTGACCAATCCCCGATTGGCAGAACCCCGCGTTCCAATCCGGCCACTTATACCGGCGTATTTACTGAAATCAGAAACCTTTTTGCCAGGCTGCCCGAATCTCGAGCTCGAGGTTATAAACCGGGCCGGTTCAGTTTTAATGTAAAGGGTGGTAGGTGTGAAGCCTGTCAGGGTAACGGAGTGCTTAAAATAGAAATGCATTTTTTGCCGGATGTGTTTGTTACCTGTGAGCATTGTAAAGGGAAAAGATATGCCCGGGAAACGCTGGACATTCGGTATAAAGGAAAAAATATTGCCGAAGTGTTAGACTTGAGTTTGGAAGACGCTTTAGCTTTTTTCCAGAATATTCCGACTATTCGTCGCAAGTTAGAGATTCTCTGCCAGGTGGGTTTAGGTTATATTAAACTGGGACAGCCGGCTACCACCTTATCGGGAGGAGAGGCTCAGAGAATCAAACTTGCTCGAGAGCTGAGTAAAATAGCTACCGGAAGAACTATTTATTTGCTGGACGAACCAACTACCGGTCTTCATTTTGCCGATGTAGAGAAGTTACTGAATGTTCTGCTTGAGCTGCGTCGACGGGGTAATACGGTGATGGTGATTGAACATAATCTGGAAATTGTTAAATCGTGTGATTATATTATTGATTTGGGTCCAGAAGGAGGGGAGAAGGGCGGATATATAGTAGTTCAGGGCACTCCAGAAGAAGTAGCGGCTACTCCTGGTTCTTACACCGGCCAGGTTTTGAAAGAGGTGCTAACGATTGAAGAAGAAAGAGTATGCTCGGTTGGAAGTTAAAAAAGACAACCTGGAAGAGCTTCCTTCTACCTGTGGGGTTTATCTTTTCCAGGATGAGTCGGGAGAGACCATCTATGTTGGGAAAGCGGTAAACATTAAAAATAGAGTTCGGTCTCATTTCCATAATTATCCTCTTTCTCCACTCAAACAGGAGATGAAAGAGCGGGTTTCGCAGGTGAGTTATATCCTGACTGAAGACGAAAATGAAGCCTTACTTTTGGAAGAAGAACTGATTAAGAGTGCTCAACCTCGGTATAACTTAAGGTTGAAGGATGATAAAAGCTACCCTTATTTACGGATCGATTCGAGCGGCTCTTTTCCGGCAATCAGATTGAGTCGAAAAAAGATAGCTCGGGAAGGACGATTTTTTGGTCCTTTCACCGACGTTAAAGGAGCAAGACAGGGTTTGAAAACTTTGCGTTCAGTTTTTCTCCTTCGGAGTTGTCGGGTAGCTGAGAGTCGATTCCCCCTGGCCCGTCCCTGCCTGGATTTTCAATTGGGCCTCTGCAGTGCCCCTTGTGCTGGTCTGATTTCTCCGGAAGATTACCAGAAAAATGTGAACCAGGCTATTTCTTTTTTAAATGGTGATTATCAGCTGGTATCTGCCTGGTTAGAGGAAGAGATGAAAAAGGCAGCTCGGAATCTTAATTTCGAATTGGCTGCTTCTTACCGTGACCGTTTAAGAGCGGTTAAAAAACTTTTGGCCCGTTATCGATTGGTTTTGCCTGAACCCCAAGATATTGATTTTTTGGAAGCAAAGGTGGAAGTGAATATAGCAGCGATAGCTCTTTTGAAAGTAAGGAAGGGTAGATTGATTGGTTGTGAAAATCTTTTTGTTTCCGGAGAGAACCTGGAAAAAGAACAGGTGATAAGGCAGTTTATAGATGAATTCTATCTCGATTACTTTTCTTTACCCTCTCGAGTTTGTTTAAGTATAAAGGCGGTTGCTCAAAAGGAAATTGTTGAAGAAGTTGGAGGCAGGAGCTGTATTTTTTCCGGTCCCAAAAGCCAGGCGGAGCAAGAGTTATTAGAGTTTACCCTGGAAAATTGTCGGAAAAACCTTGAATTGAGGAGTAGCCGACTTAAAAAAAGAGAGATGGAAATAGAAACGAAGTTGAAAGAAATGCAATCGCTTTTTAATCTTCCTGCTTTGCCCCGGAGGATTTCCGGCGTGGATATTTCGAATTTTCAAGGAGGAGAAGCAGTAGGGTCGGTAGTTTCTTTTTGGAATGGCTTGCCGGATAAAACTCACTATCGGAAATTTATTATTAAAAGAACTGATTATCCCAACGATTACCAGATGATGGCCGAGGTTTTGGAACGTTACTTAGGAAAAGTGCGCACCGGTGATTTTGTTTTTCCTGACCTTATCCTGGTAGATGGGGGAAAGGGGCAACTTTCTACTGCGCAAAAAGCAAGGGACCTTTTGGCCCTTAAAATTCCCATCATTTCTCTGGCTAAGGAGTTTGAAGAAATTTATCTGGAAGGGCACCCCGACCCAATTCGCCTGCCAGAAAACTCATCAGTTTTACAGCTTTTGCAGCGGATTAGAAACGAGGCCCATCGGTTTGCTGTTTCTTTCCACAGAAAAAGAAGAAACGATCGTGCATTCCATTCTGTTTTAGACGGAGTAAAGGGAATTGGGCCCAAACGCCGGCAGAAATTAATGATAGCTCTGGATAATTTAGAGGATATCTTAAAGCAGGATAGTGTCGAGTTAAGCAAAAATTTACAGATTCCAAGGCCGATAATTGATGATTTAAAGGAAAAAGTGGCTAACTTGGAGAAGGGTCATGGAGTTTAACCGTTGTTTAAGAGACGAACTTTACTCTATTTTACCCACCCAAAAAGAGGAGTTAAAGCAAGAGTGGTTAGGTCTTTTTTGGGGCGGGGGAACGGTTAAAAAACAAAAAGCTTCGGTTTTTCTCCAGTTTTCTCATCGAGACTTAGGTTTAATCAAAAAATTGTTATTTATTCAAAAAAAGTTATATCCGGAACTTTCCCACAACCTTTATCAAATGCAAAAAGAGGGGATTAATTCCGGCTCTTTTTTTATTCTGGAATTTCCTGTTTCGCAAGCGATACTGGTTGATTTAAAGCTTTATGATTTGGGGGAAGGAGAACTTTTTTCTGGAGCAGAGGAAGGCTTTCATTTTTTGAGAGGTCTGTTTGAGGCAAGAGGTTATATCGACGACCCTGGCCGAGCTTATCATCTGGAACTGAGACTAAATTCAAAGAATGTAGCCGAATTTCTGTTTTCTTTTTTAAGAGATAAAGCGCTTTCTTTTTCTCTTCGTCGGGAGAAAGAAGGGTACAACCTTTACTCCAAAAATGCCCAGACTATCGGTTTTTTCCTGCAGGCAATTGCTGCTTCTCACAGTTATTTGTTGTTTGAAAAAACTTTAACCGAAAAAGCCACTCTCAACAGCTTAACCCGTTGGGTTAACTGTGAAACCTCTAATGTGGAAAGAACTATCCGTTCCTCTATTAGGTTAAGAAATAAAATCCAGCACTTAGGGGTGACCTCGCTTCCCAAGCGGTTGAAAGAAGTGGCTTTCCTTCGACTGCACTATCCCTGGGCTTCTATCCGTGAGCTGGGTGAACTTTGCTCTCCCCCTCTTTCAAAAAGCGAAGTGTATCGCCGGTTAAAAGAAATAGAAAAGATAGCCGACCAGGCAGAATCTGCTTCTGACCGGTTTACAAAAAAAGAAAAATAATTTACAATATTTTTAAGTAAATTTCAACTATTTTTAATATATTATTGATAAAGAGGAGGAAAAATAGATGGCTGGTGTAAATTTAAAAAGTGTGGTTAAACGATTTGGGAATGTAGTAGCCGTAAACAAGATAGATTTGGACATTCCCGACCAGGGATTTACTGTTTTAGTAGGTCCTTCTGGATGCGGAAAAACCACTACCCTTCGGATGATAGCAGGCTTAGAAGAGCTGGACGAGGGGGAAATTTATATTGGTGATAAGCTGGTGAACGATGTCCCTCCCAAAGACCGGGATATTGCTATGGTTTTTCAAAATTATGCTCTCTACCCTCATATGGATGTGTACAACAACATGGCTTTTGGACTGAAGTTGAGGAAATTTCCTAAATCGGAAATTGACCAACGGGTTAAAGAAGCAGCCACTATTTTGGGAATTCAAGAACTGCTTAATCGAAAACCTAAACAGCTTTCCGGTGGTCAGCGGCAGCGGGTGGCCGTAGGCAGGGCCATTGTGCGTCACCCCAAGGTATTTTTATTTGATGAGCCCCTTTCCAATTTAGATGCCAAGCTGCGCGTACAGATGAGGGCTGAGCTATCCAAGCTACACGACCGCTTGAAAACCACTATGATTTACGTAACCCACGACCAGATAGAGGCTATGACCATGGGAGACCAAATTGTAGTTCTCAAAGACGGACTTATTCAGCAAGTTGGTTCTCCGCTCGACCTCTATAATAAGCCAGCTAACAAGTTTGTGGCTGGCTTTATTGGTACGCCTTCTACCAACTTTGTTGAGGTAGTGGTGAAAAAAGAAGGGGATAACCTCTTTTTGGATGGACAAACCTTCCGGATTCGCATTCCGGATGAGCATCGTTCCCTGCTGGAACCTTACGTAGATCGGGAAGTAACCTGGGGAGTTAGACCACAAGATATTTATGATGCTGCTGTTTCCCATGATATGGTCCGGGAAGGTGAAAACGTGATCGATACTCAGGTAGATGTGATAGAGCCTTTAGGCTCAGAGCAGATTATTTACCTTACCGCTGGACCTCATACCCTGGTAGCTACCTTGGATATGCAGACTGTAACCGAGGTAGGTGCCCCGCTCAAAATAGTAGTAGATATTCCAAAAACGCATGTTTTTGATGCGGAAACAGAAAAGGCTATTTTCTGAGTTGTTTTCAAAAGGCGCCTGTGTGGGCGCCTTTTTTTTTGGAGCAATGGCAATAAGGGGGAAAAGAACTCCCCCTTATCAACCCCCTGAAAGACAAAACATGAAAAGATAAATACTAACCGAGGAAGAAAACGTCCCTCGGTATAAGGGGGAAAAGAACTCCCCCTTATCAACCCCCTGAAAAACAAAGACAAAAGAAAAAAACAAATACAACCGAGGAAGAAAACGTCCCTCGGTATAAGGGGGAAAAGAACTCCCCCTTATCAACCCACCCGGGAAAAACTAAAAAGACATAAAAGAAAAAGATAAAATCAAAATAAATACAAAGACAGAAACTACTGAGAGAGAAAAAACGTCTCTCTCAGTGGGGCAAGCCTCCTAATAACCCCCGAAAAGTAGACTTACTGAGGATAAAATAAATCCTCAGTGCCCACAGCGCTAAAAAACCTAAATACAATAATTCTGGTTTAGCTGGTAGTTTATTTTGGCCAGTTTCTTTTTTGACCGGTCTTTTAAGTTTTGGTTTAATAGGATATAATAGCGGTTAGTTGAAGATTATTGCCAGCAAGGATGACTAAAAACAAAATAAAAGGGAGGAATGCGAAGTGAAAGTAGCAATCAATGGTTTTGGCAGAATTGGAAGGTTAGTTTTTCGGAGAATTCTGGAAGTTGGTGGAGTAGATGTGGTGGCGGTTAACGATTTAACCGATGCCAACACCTTAGCCCACTTGCTCAAATATGATTCGGTGCATGGTACTTTGCCCAACGAGGTAAAAGCCGAAGGAGACGATTTAACGGTAGACGGGAAAAAAATTAAAGTTTTGGCTCAGAAAGATCCGGCTCAACTTCCCTGGAAAGATTTAGGGGTTGATCTGGTAATCGAGTCTACCGGTAGATTTCGCGATAAAAAAGGTGCCTCCCTCCATCTGCAGGCAGGAGCTAAAAAAGTCATTATTACCGCTCCTGCTAAACAACCGGATATTACCATTGTTATGGGAGTTAACCATACAGCTTATCGGAAAGACGAACACCATATCATTTCTAACGCTTCTTGTACCACCAATTGCTTGGCGCCGGTGGCAAAGGTTTTGCATGATAACTTTACTATCCAGCAGGGTTTCATGACCACCATCCATTCTTACACCAACGACCAGGTAATTTTAGACTTTCCACATAAAGACCTGCGTCGGGCCCGAGCGGCTGCTATGTCTATGATTCCTACCACAACTGGGGCAGCGGCAGCTATTGGTGAAGTAATACCCGAACTTAAAGGGAAGTTAGATGGTATGGCTATCCGGGTTCCCACTCCTGATGTATCAGTAGTGGACCTGGTGGTTACAGTGGAGAAAGAAACTACCACTGAAGAGGTTAACCAGGTTTTGCAAAAAGCCGCTGAGGGAGAACTAAAGGGTATTTTAGCTTACTGTGATTTACCTTTGGTTTCGGCAGACTTTCTACATGATCAAAATTCCTCCGTATTGGATGCCCTTTCTACCAAGGTTATTGGTAAATTGGTTAAAATCATTTCTTGGTATGACAATGAATGGGGGTACTCTTGCCGGGTGGTAGATTTAGCAAAGTATGTTATGCAATAGGAAAGAAATGGTGAGTCAGATGCGAGTTCCTATTGCTGCTGGAAATTGGAAAATGAACAAAACGGTGAAGGAGGCTTCGGCTTTTGCCGAAGCCTTCCCGGGAGATGCTTCTTTTGGTGAAGTAGAAGTGATTATTTGTCCTCCTTTTACCGCTCTGGTTGCTCTTGCGAACGCATGGCAACAGACACCGGTTAAATTAGGCGCCCAGAATATGCACTGGGAACTAAAGGGTGCCTTCACCGGAGAAATATCTCCTCTCATGCTTTCAGAGCTGGGGTGTGAGTATGTAATTCTGGGACATTCGGAAAGGCGACATATCTTTGGTGAAAAGTCAGAAGCCATAGGGAAGAAAGTTCATACCGCCTTTTGCCAGAATTTGAAACCGATTCTTTGTGTAGGGGAAACTATTGAAGAAAGAGAAAGTGGTAAAACCAAAGAGACAATAAAAGAGCAGCTGCTGTTGGGAGTGGAACTGTTAGAATCCGAGCAGGCCAAAAATTTAGTGATTGCTTACGAGCCAGTTTGGGCTATTGGAACTGGAAAAGCGGCTACTCCCGAAGACGCTTTAGAGGTAATCACTTTTATCCGGGAAGAGTTAAAGAATAAATTTGGAGAAGAAGCAAGTGAACTGATAAGGATACTGTATGGAGGAAGCGTGAGTCCGGATAACGTATATGATTTCGTCAACCACCCGCAGATTGATGGGACTTTAGTAGGAGGAGCCAGTTTAGATCCTACTAAATTTGGAAAGATTGTGGTGCAAACTGAAAAGGCAAAAACCTGAAAAGGGGTTAGAAAATGCAACCGTGGATGATTGTTCAGATAATAGTTTCGGTGGTTCTTATTTTGGTAGTTATCCTCCAACCCCGGAAAGCCGGGGTGGGGGGAGGTATATTTGGTGGTAGAACTCGAGCCGACCGGAGCAGCAAGTTTAGGAATTTATCTTTCTTAAATAAGCTGACTATAGCTTTGGCTACTGCCTTTATGGTAATCTCATTGTTTTTCTCTTTTATTTTAATTTAGTCTGGATGGAAAAGGGGATTGTTGATGGGGGAAAAGAGCTGGATTTCAACTTTGGAGGAAGTAGAAAAGGTTAAAATTTCGCCCGACCGCCGCTTTTTCTCTGCTACCCCGGAAGAGATAAAACAGGGTTATACCACCGACGTTTACTTTGTGACTGCGCAGGAGATTCTTCGTTACCTTCATCTTGACTCCACTTCGGTAGTAGCTGAGGTTTTCCCAAGAAAAGCGGGAATCATGTGTGGGGTACAAGAAGTGATTGAACTTCTGCGGGAAAGCGAGGTAGAAGTCTGGAGTTTGGAAGAGGGAGAGTGGTTTGAGACAAAAGAGGTAGTGTTGCGAATTAAAGGTCCTTACTCGGAGTTTGGCGTATTTGAGACTCCGCTGCTGGGAATTTTAGCCCATAGTGCTGGCTGGGCTACTGCTGCCTGGGAATGTAAACAAGCGGCAGAGGGAAAGACGGTGCTATGTTTTGGAGCCCGCCACGTTCATCCAGCGGTGGCACCAGTAATGGAGCGGTCAGCTTTGATAGGGGGGGCGGACGGATCAGCCTGTATTTTGGGGGCTAAATTAGGGGGGAAAGAGCCGGGTGGAACTATTCCCCATGCCGCTATCCTTATTGTGGGAGATACGGTGGTTGCGGCCCGAGCTTTTGAGGAGATAGTGCCATCTGAGGTGGCACGGGTTATTCTGGTGGATACTTTTAAGGATGAAGCGGAAGAGTCTTTGCGGGTGGCGCAGGTTCTCCAAAACCGACTGGACGGGGTCCGACTTGATACCCCCGAAGAAAGAGGAGGAGTGACTCTGCCTTTGGTCAGGGAGGTTCGTGCCCGACTTGATCAGGCTGGTTTTGCCGGGGTGAAAATTGTGGTGTCAGGAGGCTTAAACCCGGGGAAAATTGCTTCTTTGCAAAAAGAGGTGGATGTCTTCGGAGTAGGAAGTTACATAAGTGGAGCTAAACCCATTGATATGACAATGGACCTCAAGGAAGTGGCCGACCAGAAAATAGCTAAAAGAGGGAGAATTCCGGGGGTTGTTCCCAATCCTCGGTTGATAAAAATCAAATAGGAGGTGGGAAGTTTGAAAAAAATCTGGTTTTGTTTGCTTTTGGGAGTGTTTTTGGTAGTGAGTTCCTGTGCTTTCGCCCAAGTTAAGAGTCCCGATACCTATATTTACTTGGGTATTGGGGAACCGGATACTTTAGATCCTCACTATGCATATGATACGGCAAGTGGCGAGACAATAGGAATGGTCTATGATAACCTGATTGCCTATAAAGGAGAAAGTGTAACGGAGTTTATTCCCAGATTGTCTCTCGAGGTTCCCTCACTGGAGAATGGTTTAATTAAAGATGATGGTAAAACTTACATTTTTCCCCTTCGAGAAGGGGTAAAATTCCACAATGGTAGTGACCTCACCCCAGAAGATGTGGAATATACTTTTGAGCGGGGGATTCTCATGGACCCTTATGCCGGCCCCATGTGGATGATAATCGAGGCCTTGTTCGATTATCAAACCATAGAAGATATGGTAGAAGATAAGCTGCAGGTGGCCTGGAGTGACATGGTGGACGAAGATGGTAACTTGAAAAGTGAAGAATATGCTTCTCAACTCATCGATTTTTACCACCAGTATATCGACCCGGCTATTGAAGTGGAAGGACAAAATGTGGTGTTTCATCTGGTGCGACCTTTTGCTCCTTTCTTGAGCATTCTGGCCCAAAACTCAAGCTGGAGTGCTATTATGGACAAAGAGACCTGTGTCTCTTTAGGCCTCTGGAATGGAGAGCCTGATGGTTGGTGGAAATATCATACCCTGAAAAAAGAAGAAAGCCCCATTTATGAGAAAGCTATAGGGACCGGGCCTTTTGAGCTGGTGGAGTGGGATAGGGCACAACAAAGATTAACTTTTAATAGAAATGACAACTACTGGGGAGAAAAGCCCAAAATCGCTAAAGCGGTAATCTGGGGGATTGATGAGTGGAGCACTCGCCGGGCAATGTTAGAAGCTGGAGACGCTGACCAGATATATACTCCCCTTCAGTATTTAGAGCAGGTAAAAGGATTACCGGGAGTAAAAATTGAAGAAGGAGCACGGATTACCATTACCGCTTTACATTTTAACTGGACAGTGGAAAAAGGAAGTCAATACTTAGGTAGCGGTCAGTTAGATGGAGAGGGAACCCCTCCTGATTTCTTTAGCGATGTTCATGTCCGCCGTGCCTTCTCTTATGCTTTTGATTATGACACCTTTATAGAACAAGTTTTACAGGGTTATGGATTCCGGGTTCCTTCGGTGATTCCCAAGGGGCTTTTAGGTTTTAATGAAGCCCTTCCCATGTATGAATTTGACTTAGAAAAAGCAAAAGAGGAACTTCAGAAAGCTTGGGGTGGAGAAGTGTGGGAAAAAGGGTTTAAACTTACTCTCCTTTATAATACCGGAAACGAAGCGCGACAAACTGCCTGCGAAATGCTGAAAGAATATATTGAATCGCTCAGCCCTAAGTTTAAAATCGAAGTCCAAGGAGTTCAGTGGCCTACATACCTGGATGCTTACCGGAGCGGTCAACTTCCAGCTTTTATCATTGGCTGGTTAGCTGATTATCCTGACCCCCATAACTTTATTTTCACCTACTTTCACAGCAATGGGGTTTACGGTACTACCCAGGGGCAGGCTTTTCTGGATTTTGCTCGAGAAAATCTGGATTCATTAGTGGAAAAAGCCATAGCTGAGACAGATGATGAGGCACGGCAAAAAATTTATGAAGAAATTCAAACCATTGCTTATGAAAACGCTCTGGGCATGACTCTCTATCAACCGATAGAAGTTTATCCTATGAGAGATTGGGTAAAAGGGTGGATGTTCAATCCTATGAGACCAGGAGAAGTTAACTGGGAAGGAGTGTACAAAGAAGAATAAAAAAGAGGGGAGATTTCTCTCCCCTCTTTTTTGAGGTAAAAGCAGATGATTTTTTATATCATTCGTCGGTTTTTATTTCTTCCTTTGACTTTGTTGGGTATTTCTCTTTTGGTTTTTCTTATGATTGGGCTATTGAGCCCTTATCAAAGATTGGCCACCTTTATTGATAGTCCGGAAAGATTAAAGGGAGCAGATATTGATAAGTTGGTGGAGTTTTACGGCCTGAATGACCCGCTCATTGTCCAGTATGGTAGATGGCTAAAAAATATCTTTCAGGGTAATTTGGGCTGGTCCTATGTGGGGAAAGAGCCGGTTTACGATGCACTTATGCGGCGTTTCCCTTACACTCTGGAGCTGGCTTTATTTTCCATCTTTCCCATCCTTTTTTTGGGGATAAACTTAGGAGTGATATCCTCAGTAAATCATAATCGTCCCTTAGACCATGGTTTGCGCATATTTGCAGTGGTGGGGTGGTCTTTTCCTGATTTTGTTTTTGGGCTGTTTATTCTGATGATTTTCTATAGTGTTTTGGGTTGGTTTCCCCCTGGAAATTTGAGCTTATGGGCAGAAGAAGTGGTTAAATCTTCTGCCTTCCATAGTTTTACCGGTATGACCACCATAGATGCCCTTTTTAACGGAAGATTGGATATTTTTTGGGATGCTTTTTTGCACCTTTTGGGGCCGGTTTTGACCTTGACTTACGTCCAGTTTGCCTTTATTTTGCGCATTACTCGCTCTTCCATGTTGGAAGTGTTACAAAAAGATTATGTGCGCACTGCTCGAGCTAAAGGACTGGATGAGCGAGTGGTGATTAACAAACATGCTCGACGGAACGCTCTCATTCCTGTAGCTACGGTGAGCGGACAAACTATCATCGGACTTTTGGCCGGAGCAGTGATTGTAGAAACTATTTTTAATCGTACCGGAATTGGGAGTTTTATGTCTTTAGCTGCCCAACAGCTGGATTATGCCTCTATTATGGGAGGAACTCTATTCTTCGGACTTATCCTGGTTTTGGGAAACCTGATAGTAGATATTTCTTATGCTTTTATCGACCCTCGGGTAAGATTGGAGTAGTTGATGAATAGAGAAACTCGGCGGATATTAAGACGGCTATTATCCAATACTTCTGCTATTTTGGGTTTTGTGCTGCTTATTTTCTTTGTGGTGGTGGCTATATTTGCTCCCCTTTTTGCTCCACCTCCTCCTAATAAAGATCCTTACATTATGCCTATCGTTACCTGGAGCTCTAACCCTCTTCCCCCTTCTCCTGAGCATCCTTTCGGGGTAGCTGGGAAAAGGGATATCTTTTATGGAGTGGTATGGGGAACCCGTACTGCTTTTCGGGTGGGGATTATCGTAACTTTAATCTCTACTGCTTTAGGACTTTTAGTCGGGGCGGTGGCTGGCTATTTTGGAAAACTATGGGATGAAGTTTTGATGAGGATTACCGATATATTTATGGCCATCCCTTTTTTGGTGGCAGCCATGGTTTTGACCACTATCTTGGGGGCTGGTCTGGATAAAGTGATGATAGCTATGACTGCCTTTAGCTGGATGTACCCTGCTCGTCTCATTCGGGGGAATATTCTGCAAATTAAAGAAGAACAATTTGTTTTAGCAGCCAAAGCCTTAGGGGTGAGCGACTTTTCTATCATTCTTCGCCATGTTTTGCCCAACACTATTTTCCCAGTGCTGATTCAGGCTTCCATGCGTATGGGGTCTTTGGTAATTACCGCTGCGGCTTTGAGTTTTTTGGGAGTGGGAGCTCCTCAGGGTTATGCTGATTGGGGAGCACTCTTGAATTATGCTCGCAACTGGATGTTAGGGGGACAGGGAGAAGCGCTTAAATATTGGTATATGACGGTATTTCCTGGTGCGGCCATGGTGCTTTTTGTGTTAGCTTGGAATTTAGTGGGAGACACCCTGCGAGATGCTTTTGACCCTCGCTTGAGGTTATAAATAATGAAAGAGAACACTCCCCTCCTTCAAGTTCAAGATTTAAAAGTATATTTTTACACTGAAGAAAAGGAAGAGCTGAGAGCAGTAGATGGAGTGAGTTTTTATCTTAAAGAAGGGGAAACTATAGCTTTAGTCGGGGAGTCAGGATGTGGTAAAAGTGTTACTTCTTTGGCTATTCTGCGTTTGATTGATTCTGATGGAAAAATCCAGGGAGGGAAGATAATTTTAAGGGGTAGAGATTTGCTTTCTCTTTCGGAAAAAGAGATGCGAGAAATTAGAGGAAGAGACATTTCTATGATTTTTCAAGAGCCGTCTTCTGCTTTGAATCCAGTTTATACCGTAGGAGACCAAATAATGGAAGCGATAATTTTGCATCAGAAACTTCCTCGTCCCCAAGCTCGAAAAGCGGCAGAAGAAGCGCTCAGGTTGGTGGGTATTCCTGAAGCCCGGAAAAGATTAGATGAATACCCACATGAGCTCTCGGGAGGAATGAAGCAGAGAGCAATGATTGCTATGGCTTTATCCTGTCATCCTAAAGTTTTAATTGCGGATGAACCCACCACTTCTTTGGATGTTACTATTCAGGCTCAGATTTTGGAGTTAATTGCCGAGTTACAGCACCGGCTTAATATGGGAGTGATTCTGATTACCCATGATTTAGGAGTGGTGGCTGGCATGGCAGAGAGAGTGGTGATCATGTATGCGGGCAAAGTGGTAGAAGAGGGAAGTCGCTGGGATATATTCCACCATTCTTTTCATCCTTACACCTGGGGGCTTCTACACTCTATCCCTCGTTTAGACATCAAACAGGAAAAGTTAGCTATCATTCCTGGAGCGGTCCCTGACCCGCTTAACTTTCCTTCCGGCTGCAGATTTCGCAACAGGTGTCCTTTAGCAGATGAGCTGTGCCTTACTGAGCCTCAATGGCGTGAAATAGAAAGCCAACATTATGTATACTGTCATCATTACTCGCAAGTTGAGGTGTTAAAAACCCGGGGTTTTGAGCGATGAATGATACTCCTTTGTTACAGGTGCAGAATTTAAAACAATATTTTCCCATTAGAGCCGGGGTTCTCCGAAAAATTGTAGATTGGGTGAAAGCGGTGGATGGAGTAAGCTTTGAAGTTTCACCCGGAGAAACCTTGGGAGTGGTGGGAGAGTCAGGTTGTGGGAAAAGCACTTTGGGCATGAGTATTATGCGGCTTTATGAGCCAACCGAGGGAAAAGTATTTTTTCAAGGACAAGAAATTTCTTCTTTGCAGTCCTCCCAGCTAAAAAATATTCGGCGCGATATTCAGATGATTTTTCAAGATCCTTTTACCTCCTTAGACCCTCGCATGCATGTAGGACCTATAATTGAAGAAGGGATGAAAGTACATCATTTGGCTTCCCTTCCTGAAATTCGGCGTAGGGCGCTGGATTTGTTAGAAAAAGTGGGTTTGGGAGCGGAATATTTTTCTCGTTATCCGCATGAGTTTTCCGGAGGTCAAAGGCAAAGAATTGGGATTGCCAGAGCCCTGGCTCTTAGCCCTCGTTTGATAGTTGCGGATGAGCCGGTTTCCTCGCTGGACGTTTCGGTTCGTTCTCAAATTTTGAATTTATTGAAAGATTTAAAAAAAGAATATCAACTAACCTATATTTTCATTTCTCACGATTTGGCGGTAGTGAGACAGGTTTGTAATCGGGTTATGGTCATGTATTTGGGGAAAGTGGTAGAAATAGCAGAAGGAGAAGTTTTCTTTTCCACCCCCTATCATCCTTATAGTGTAGCTTTGATTTCGGCGGTGCCGGTTCCGGACCCCGATTATGAAGTCAAGCGAATCATTTTAAGCGGAGATGTTCCCAGCCCTATTAATCCGCCGGAGGGCTGTCGATTTCATACCAGGTGTCCAGTTGCTCAGGAAATATGTCAGCAGGTAGAACCGGTTTTGGAGCAGAAAGAAAAAAACCATTGGGTAGCCTGTCATTTTCCAGGAAGCCTTTCCTATAAAGGACAATAGGGGGTAAACCCCCTATAACCCCCGAAAGGCAAAAAACTTAAAAACTGAAAAATACAAAATACTAACTGAGGAAGAAAGACATTCCTCAGTGGGGTAAACCCCCTATAACCCCCGAAAGGCAAAAAACTTAAAATAAAAGGCAAAGACTAAAGAAACGAAAAGCTGAAAGGATAGACCATTATTGTTTTTCTAAGATTATATTGAATTCCGTTTTCATTGTTATCTGGTGCTGCGAGCAGCATGGGGGTCTATCCTTTCAGTTAGATAACAAGAAGGGTTAATATTGACTTGTCCTTGACAAGTATGTTATTTTTGTCTCACTGCCAAAAATTAATTTGGGGAGGCGATAAGTATCGAAGTTCGCTATCGAGTTAACGAGGAGATTAGGGCACGAGAGGTAAGACTAATTGGTGCAACCGGAAACCAAATAGGAGTTATACCTTTAAAAGAGGCCCTTCGGAAAGCAGAAGAAGCAAATTTAGACTTGGTAGAGGTTGGCCCTAACTCTAATCCTCCTGTTTGTAGGATTATGGATTACGGGAAATTTAAATATGAAAAAGAGAAGAAGGCCAAACTATCTCGGAAAAAACAAAAAAGTGTCGAATTAAAAGAGTTGAAAATGAGGCCTAAAATCGATATTCACGATTACCAGGTTAAGCTAAAAAGTGCTCTTCGTTTTTTAGAGGATGGGAATCGAGTGAAATTTACCGTCCGTTTTAGAGGACGAGAAATGGCTTACAAAGACAAAGGAAGAGAACTGTTAGAAAGGATAGTTGAGGACTTAAAAGAGGTAGCAAAAGTGGAAGGCAAAATTCAGGACGAAGGAAGAAACCTGACCCTAATCGTGGTCCCTAAAAAATAGAAGGAGTGATTCGTATGCCAAAGATGAAATCCCATCGAGGAGCGGCTAAGCGTTTTAAAATAACCGCTAAAGGGAAAGTGCGACGAGCTCAGGCTGGCAAAAGTCATCTTTTAGCCCATAAGACTCAGGATCGCAAAAGAAGACTGAGAAGAACCGCTCTACTTAGTCCTAAAGAGGAAAAGCGGATAAAAACTTTACTCCCCTATTAACAAAGGAAGGTGATGGCAAATGGCAAGAGTAAAAACCAGTGTTCCCTCTCATAAAAGAAAGAAAAAAATAATGAAGTTGGCTAAAGGTTATCGAGGATCCCGTTCTCGGTCTTATAGAAGAGCTAATGAACAGGTCCTTCATTCTTTAGCTTATGCTTACCGAGATCGGAAAAACCGAAAACGCGATTTTCGCAAATGGTGGATTATCCGAATAAATGCAGCGATTCATCCCTATGGTTTAAACTACAGTCAATTTATGGGGGCCTTGCGAAAAGCAGGAATCAAGATTGACCGCAAACAATTAGCCTATCTGTCGGTTAACCAGCCGGATGCATTTGCGGAAATAGTTCGTCTGACCCAAGAGGTTAACCAGTAAACCAGCCAGTCATAATTCCTGCCTGATTTATTTTCGGTTTTTTCTATTGAATTTTTGCTCCGTGAGGAGGGGATTTATCTTTGATTTTATTGGAGGATATATAGTTGGATGAGTTGAAAAAATATTTGGAAGATTTCACTAAGGAAATTTCTCAAGCTAAAAGTTTGGATGAACTTAACCGGGTGAAAGGAAAATATGTAGGACGGAAAGGTCTCCTGAACCGTCTTTTTCAGCAATTGGCTCAACTATCCCCGGAAGAGAGAAAAAATACCGGTAGAAAACTTAACCAGCTCAAGCAGACTATGGAATCCATGGTGAAGGAAAGAATGCAACAGATGCAGTCTTCCCGAACGAAAATCGAAAACGCAGTTGATATCACTCTTCCCGGGAAGAAGCAGTGGCTGGGGAGCTATCATCCGCTGTTGATTATGCTGGATCAAATTATTGCTATTTTTAAAAGTTTGGGCTTTAGAGTAGAAACCGGTCCGGAGATTGAAACTGAACATTATAATTTTGAAGCTTTAAACATGCCAGAAGACCATCCGGCCCGGGACGAGCAGGATTCTTTTTATCTCGATTCCGGTTATTTGTTGCGAACTCATACCTCTCCCGGCCAAATCCGGGCTCTGCAAAGGCTGACCCCTCCTTTTAAGGTGATTATCCCCGGTAAATGTTATCGGCGAGACGCCTTTGACGCCAGTCATAGCCCGGTTTTTCACCAAGTGGAAGGTTTGGTGGTAGCCGATTCTATTTCTATGGGAGATTTAAAAGGGACAATTGAAGTTTTTGTCCGCAGATTGTTTGGTCCCGAAAGAAAAGTTCGTTTCCGCCCCAGCTATTTTCCTTTTACTGAACCCAGTGCTGAGGTTGATATTTCCTGCGGGATATGTGGAGGCAAGGGGTGTCAGTCTTGTGGTTACAGTGGATGGCTGGAAATTATGGGGTCAGGCTTGGTCCATCCTAACGTTTTTCGCAATGCTGGTTGTGACCCGGACAAACTGCGGGGGTTTGCTTTTGGTATGGGGGTAGAAAGGATAGCTTTGCTCGTTTTTGGGATTCCTGATATCCGCTGGTTTTTTGAAAATGATATCCAATTTTTGGATCAGTTCCGAATATTTCGATAGGAGCGATATGGCCGATGAAAATTTCTTACCAGATTTTAAAAAGATACCTGGAAAAGTTGAACATCTCTCCTAAAGAAATAGAGGAGATTTTGACCAACCAGGGTTTGGTGGTGGAAAGGACTTTTTCGGGTAAGGAAATAGTAAGCCCAACCTTGGTGGCTGCTACTTTAGAAGAAGTTAAAGAAGAAAAAAAACAGTCTTTCTGCACCGTTCGAGTAAAAGAGCAAACCTTTCGCCTGCAGGTAGAAAGTTGGAAGGTTCCCCCGACCGGTAGTCGGGTTATCTGGGATAAAAATCTTACTTCCTCTACTTTAGCCTCTACTGGCCCAAAAGATTCTAATCTTTTGATTACCTTGCCGGCAGAAGTGCCAGAAGGGGAGGAAATTTTTCCTTTAATGGGTGGAGAAGATACTGTATTCGAGGTAGAGGTTACCGCTAACCGGGGAGATTGTCTATCGGTTATCGGTTTGGCTCGAGAAGTGGGAGCAGCTTTGGATCAGGCCTTGATTTTCCCGAAAGTAACTTTTCAAGAGCAGCTGGAATCTTCCGGAATGGTGGTCG
Source organism: Candidatus Atribacteria bacterium (assembly GCA_030156825.1). GTDB lineage: Bacteria > Atribacterota > Atribacteria > Atribacterales > JASGLU01 > JASGLU01. Next base: position 23,833 of record JASGLU010000010.1, read on the forward strand.
AAAATCAAAGGGAAGACCTTTGCCCTTTTTATTCCGGTAAATATCTTTACCAAGTGGTAGTTAAACCCTCCCCTTGGTGGTTAGTGAGAGATTTACTCCTTTTAGGCCTTCGCCCTATTAACAACTTGGTAGATGTAACCAACTGGGTGATGATGGAACTCGGTCAACCATTGCATGCTTTTGATGTTACTCGATTGAGAGGAAGGCAGATTAAGGTAAGGGGGGCGGTGAGCGGGGAGAAAATTATAACTCTCGATCAGGAAGAACGGGAGTTAACTGAAGATATGCTGGTTATAGCCGATTCCTCTTCTCCGGTAGGCATCGCCGGTGTTATGGGTGGTTTTAGTTCCCAGGTTTTACCTCAGACAAGGGAGGTTTTTTTGGAATCTGCCTGGTTTAATCCATCTTCAATTCGTCGTACATCCCGTCAGTTGGGACTTAGAACTGAGGCTTCCCGCAGATTTGAACGGGGGATAGATCCTGAGCAGGTGGTTTTTGCGCTCGAGAGAGCTTTGTCTTTAATGCAGGAGATAGGGGAAGCTAAAGTGTCCAGAGAATGGTTCAAATTAGGTAAATTAAAGTCTTCCCCCAAAATAGTGGAATTCGATCCGGTTAAAGTGGAAGATTTTCTATCGGTTGAAATTGAATCGGTCAAGATGGAGAAAATTCTCCACCGACTGGGGTTCGAGGTAGAAGCAAGAGAAAATCGAATGCTGGCTAAAGTTCCTTCCTGGCGACAAGATGTGGATTTAGAAGTGGACATCGCCGAAGAAGTCGGGAGAATTTACGGGTACAACCGGATAGCCTCTCGTCTTCCTTCGTTTCCGTTTGATCCCGGGGAAGAAGAACCATCAAGTCAGACGGAGAGAGCAATTCGGGCTTTTCTGGTTAATCGGGGGTTGAAAGAAATTGTGTCTCTTCCCTTGATAGGGGAATCTCTTTTGCAGGAGATCGGTTTTGATACTGACTCTTTGGTTATGATAAAGAATCCACTTTCTCTTGATTATGCTTACCTTCGGCCATCGCTCGTAGTATCGGTGCTGGAGGTTCTGAAGCGCAATATAACCACTCAAAAAGAAAATATCGGTATTTTTGAAATTGGCAAAGTATTCGGACGCGCCAACCAGAGTACTCCTCCTTTTAGAGAGGAACAAAGAATTTTAATCGCCATAGCCGGCCAAATTTTACCTCCACTCTGGCACGAGGGAAGCTCGGTAGATATTTTTGTTCTAAAGGGAATAATAGAGGAGCTACTTGGTATTTTTACTCCCTTTACCCGGGAGGTGGACTTTTATCCAGGGAATGATTATCCTGATTTATGGGAACCCTCCTGGTCTTTTTCCGTGCGTCACCAGGAAAAAGAAATAGCTTGGGGAGGCTTATTGAGGAAAGAATTGGTCCGGAAGTTAGATTTTTGGGGAGATTTTTATCTGTGCGAGCTCCAGTTTGCTGAATTAATGTCTAATTCGGTTGAGTCCTTTTCTTTGGAAGAAATCAAACGTTTCCCGGCCGTTTTGAGAGATATTTCCCTCTTGGTCGAAGAAGGAGTTTCCTGGAGAGCGGTGGAAAAGATGGTTTTATCATTGGCAGAGGCAAAGAAACTACCGTTGGAGCAGGTGGACCTTTTTGATTGTTTTCAAGGAGGGAACATCCCTCTTGGAAAAAAGAACCTGTCTTTCCACTTGATTTTTCGCTCGACTCAGACTACTCTTAATGACCAAGAGGTTGATCAGTGGGTGGAAGAGATAAAAGGAAAATTGAGACAAATCCCGGGGGCTCAACTTAGGGAGGAATTAACTACCACTTGATTTTTGATTGGTACTCGATTTTAGGTTTTGCTATCGTTGTGGTCAATCTGGTAAAAAGTGGCTTTCGAGGGTTCAGTCGGGAGTTCCTGGTCCTGAGTGGAGCATTTTTAGGTCTTGCTTTAGGTCTGAGATTTTATCCTGGGTTAGTTGGTTTTTTGCAAAATATTACCGGCAGTGAGAGTGTTTGGTTTATTCCCCTTGCTTTTTTGATGGTATTTCTACCACTGGTTTTTCTATTTGGTTGGTTGGGAAAACAGTTTCGAAGGGTTTTTACTGGTTTAGACCTAACCTGGGTTGATTCTCTGTTGGGAGTAGGAGTAGGAATTATCAAAGGAATTCTCTGGGTTATAGTGGTTACCTTGATAATTGTCCAGATAGGATTTTTAGTTGGATGGGAAATTAAACTTTATCGTTCTCGATTCTTCACTCAGGTGACTTACCCATCTCTCACCATATTATATGACTGGGTGGTTCAGCTACCCAATTCATCTTCTTTGGCGGAAATCATTGAAAGTGGAATAAGAGGGGGGATATGATGTTTTTCCCGCCCCAGATTGAAGACACTATCGGCTTCACTCGAATAAGGGAACGACTCCTCTCTTTCTGTTTTTCTCCGGTTACCAGAGAGTGGGTAGAAAAGCTTTCTCCTTTTTCTACGATAGAGCAGGTGGAAAGAGCTTTACAGGAAGTCCAGGAGTTTGCCGAAATGGATCAATTTGATGGCTTGCCTCGCTTTCGAAATTTCCCCGATATTCGTCCCCAGTTCCAAATTCTTAGAATTTCTGGTAGTTTTATTCAAACTAAGGGTTGGCTGGACCTACTTTCGGTTTTGGACCTCGCCTGTGAGAATAAGGAGTTGGCTCAAGAAAGAAATATTTTCCCTAAGTATCCTTTTTTGAACCCTTATTTCCAGAAATTAGGTTCTTGGGGGCCGGTTAAGAAAAGAATTGAAAAAGTGGTGTCTCCTGAGGGTTTAGTTCAGGATATGGCCAGTCAAAAGTTGCAACAGATTCGAAGGCAGATTAGGCGTCTAAGGGAGGACATTTTAGATGCTATCCAGGCTCTTTTGGACAGTTCCCGGGTGGCCCCCTTGCTCCAGGAGCGAAATTTTACTATCCGGAGAGGGCGCTACGTTATTCCGGTTAAGGCTTCCCATAGCCACCTGGTCAAGGGGATAGCGATTGATTATTCCTCAAGTGGGTCCACCGTTTTTGTAGAACCAGAGAAAGTTTTTCAACTTAACAATCAACTTGACCGACTTAAACTGGCAGAAGAAGAAGAAATCAGAAGAATTTTACTGGAACTTACTGATTTCGTGCGACCTCTAACCGATGAGTTGGAGCAGGCATTTTATACTTTAGTTGGGTTAGATTTTTTGCAAGCTAAAAATAAAGTTGCCCGGGCAATTGGCGGTCAGTTTCCCCAGATAGGGGGAGAAAAACTCACTATAATTCAAGGCAGGCATCCTCTTTTGGGAGAACGGGCAGTTCCCTTTTCTCTGGAAGTTAATCCTGAAAACCCGGTTTTGGTGGTGAGTGGGCCCAATGCTGGAGGTAAAACGGTTCTTCTAAAGAGTGTGGCTTTAATTTTGTATCTAACTTATTGTGGAATTTTGCCTCCCCTGAAAGCAGGTTCTTCCATTCCTTTTTATCAGGGAATTTTTGTGGATATTGGAGACCATCAGGATTTGGAAAACAATTTAAGCACCTTTACTTTCAAAATGACCTTGTTGAAGCAGGCTTTTGCTTCCAATCGAGAGTTAAAAGGGACTCTTTTTTTGCTGGATGAAATCGGGGCAGGAACTGATCCGGATGAGGGTTCAGCTTTAGGGATGGCTATTTTAAGCTACCTGCGAGACCAGGGAGCTACCTGTTTAGCCACCACTCACCTTCCGGGAATCAAATTTGGTTTGGATAACCAGCCAGGTATGGTATCCGCTTCCTTAGAGGTGGATCCGATTAGTTTACAGCCCACTTACCAACTCAGCCTGGGTAAGGTGGGTGTTAGTTTAGGGGTTGAAATTGCTAAACGAGTGGGATTGCCAGCGAAAATTATAGAAGAAGCACAAGAGAATTTAAGCCGGGAGAGGTGGGACCTGAATCGTTTACTTTTATCCTATACTCAAAAATCGCAGGAATTGGATCGCCTCCTTCAGAATTATCAGGTGCGGCAACAAAATTTAGAGCGGGAAAAAGCAGAGTTGGAGCGATTGAAGCTGGAACTAACCCGGGAGAAGAGGAAGTTTCAGCAAAAACTTCATCGGGAATTAACCGAATATCTGGAGGATTTGAAAATCGAGATAGCCGATAAGGTAGGTAAATTGAGAAAAGAAAAGACACTGGACGAAGAGGTGTATCAGACACTACGGAGTGCAATAAAAAAAGAAGAGAAAGAGCTCGCACGAATAGATTTGGAAAACGAAGGAAATTCTAATTTTCCTTCTTTCCAGATAGGAGAAGAAGTGACCATTTTTCACCTTCAACAAAGTGGGCGGATTATTGCCTTGGATTTGAAAAAGAAAGAAGCAACAATCCAGGCCTCTCAAGGAAGAGTCAGGGCTCCTCTGTCTTCTCTGCGGAAGAAGTCGCCGGCGGAGCAGACGGAGGCAGAGCAAGCAGTAAGGAATCATTCTTTTTCTTCGGTGGTTCGGGTTCGGTCTAAGTCCAGAGTGACTCCCGAAATTGAGATTAGAAGGCTTAACAAAGAAGAAGCCTTGGGGAAGCTGGAAAAATACCTGGATCAGGCGGTTCTGGCTGGATTCCAAAAAGTGTATATCATCCATGGTAAGGGAGAGGGAATCCTCCGCAAAGCAACTCATGAGTTTTTGCAGGAGCACCCCCAGGTTGATAGTTTCCGCTTGGGCGATGCTGCAGAAGGAGGAGCCGGGGTAACGGTTGTAACTTTAAAGTAAAGAGTTATCGGCACTGAAAACAAACCTGGGTTGGTTCGGTCCCTGCTTTAAAAGGAACCAGCAGGCTTGAACAGCTTGCCCCGGGAAGAAGACCGCTTTTGGTACAAATTGGAATTTCTACTATTCCTTCTGGCTTTGAAAAGTCCCGGTTTGGTAGATTTTCGTGGGCTTTTTTCATTACCTGAGCAAAAATAGGAGCGGCTACTACTCCTCCGGTTTTACTCGGTCCAAGGGGGGTTCGGTCGTCATTTCCCAGGAATACGCCGGTTACTAAATCCGGGGTAAACCCAACAAACCAGGCATCGATAAAATCTTCAGTGGTTCCAGTTTTACCCCCAGTTGGTCGTCCGATCTGAGCCCTTTGACCGGTTCCTCTTTCTACCACCCCTTGCAACAGTCGAGCCATAATATAGGCGGTTTGAGGAGAGATCGCTTGTTTGAATTCGGTTTCGGATTGAAAAAGAATGTTTCCTTCCTGGTCTTCTATTTTTAAAATAGCTATTGGCTCTGGAACTTTACCCTGGTTGGCAAAAGCACTATAGGCTTTTACCAGTTCCAATAAAGTAACCTCTGAAGTACCTAAAGCTAAAGATAGATTATTTTGGAGAGGGCTTTCGATTCCCATTCTTTGCGCATATTGGATTACCCGCTCCACTCCTACTTGTTGGAGTAATTTGATGCCGATTATATTAATTGAATGTTCCAGAGCTTCGCGCAAGGTCACCGCTCCCCGAAACTCTTTTTCGTAGTTCTGAGGTTTCCAGCCGTTAGGGAAAACTAAAGGTTCATCTATTAAAATGGTGCTCGGGGTAAAACCGCTGTCTAAGGCGGCTGAGTAAATAAAAGGTTTAAAGGTAGACCCTGGTTGACGATAGGCCTGGGTAGCCCGATTAAATTTGCTTTCCTGGTAGTCTCTTCCTCCTACCATAGCTTTAATGTGGCCTGTTTGCGGATCGAGACATAACACTGCTCCCTGATAACCGCTCTCTTCTAAAGTTGCTTGGGCCTCTTTTTGGATGTTCAAATCCAGAGTGGTGTAAATCTTTAATCCTCCACCAAATATCATTTCCTCATCATATTTGCCCAATAGTTGTTTAAGGATAAAATCTGTGAAGTAAGGAGTGGGGGAGGGAGATTTTTCAAGACCCGAGAGAACCAGCGGTTGGTTGAGAGCCTCTTCTTTTTCTTCGGGAGTAATGAAACCCAGGGTCTCCATTCGGTTAAGCACCCTTCTTTGCTGCTTTTTAGCCGCTTCAAAGTCAAGATAGGGAGAAAAATTATAAGGAGAACGAGCCACACCCACCAAAACCGCGCATTCAGCCAGGTTTAATTTGTCAAGCTCTTTTCCAAAATAAATCCTGGTGGCGGTTTTCACTCCGTATGCCCCATGGCCAAAATAGATCTGATTCAGGTAAGCTTCAAAAATTTGCTCTTTGGTATATTTTTTCTCTAAAAGAAAAGCTAAAATAATCTCTTTTATTTTTCGATCCCAGGTTACACTTTGGCTCAAGAATTGGTTGCGAGATAGCTGCTGGGTGATGGTACTTGCTCCTTCCACTATTTCTCCCGCTAATAAATTCTGTAATAGTGCTCGTCCGATTCCTACTGGGTCAATGCCGGCATGCTGGTAAAATCTTTGGTCTTCACTGGCAATAAAGGCTTTTTTGAGATTATCAGGTACTGCTGATAACTCTACAAACTCTCGGTTTTGGGTAAAAAACTCATGTATGAGCTCTCCTTGAGAATCGTAAACTCGAGAGGTAAAAGAGGGGGTAAAATCATCGAGCTGGCTGGAAATATCTTTTAAGTCAGAATTAAGAATAAAAAAGAGATAAGTAGCGATAACTGCTCCGGCTACCAGCCCCCCAAGGAAAAAATACCACCAAGCAAGTTTTTTCCCCGGTTGGTTTTTCCTTTTAATAGCGATTTCACCCCTTAAGTTCTCAAAACTGCTATAATATTTAACTAATCTTACCATATTTTATTCTTAGTTGACAGAGGGAAATGGGTGAAAAATTTAACCAGAATTGCTTTGATAGCAGCTGTTTATGTAGTTTTAACTGTTGTTTTTCTCCCTTATTCTTTTGGGCCGGTACAAGTAAGGTTGGCTGAGTGCCTGACAGTAATTCCCTATCTTTTTCCCGAAACCATGTGGGGTTTATTTCTGGGGTGTTTTTTAGCTAATTTTTTGGGAGGGATGGGATTTTTAGATATATTTATTGGTAGCTTGCTTACCCTGTTAGCCGGATTTTTAACTTCTCAGGTGACTCAGACCTGGATGGCACCTCTGCCCCCAATATTGATAAACGCTTTGGGGGTATCAGGGTATCTTGCTTATCTTTTACAGGTTAATTATTGGTATTCGGTAACCTGGATTGCAGTAGGAGAAACTATTGCCTGTTTTGGTCTGGGATATCCGTTGCTTCTATTTTTGCAAAAAAGGTTAAAAGAAAGGGGTTAGAAGTATGGACTTGAATGAACGACTGGCGGAGGATATGCAGCTAATTCTCCGGGGTGCAGAAGAAATAATCGAAACCGAGGACCTGAAGCGCAAAATTTCCCGTTTTTACCAGACGGGTAACCCTTTAATTATTAAGGAAGGCTTTGATCCCAGTGCTCCCGATATTCATCTGGGGCATACGGTTACTCTGAGGAAAATGAGACAATTTCAAGATTTGGGTCATCAGGTAGTTTTTTTGATTGGTGACTTTACCGGAAGAATTGGCGACCCTACCGGCAAAAAGGAAAGCCGCAAGCAGCTTACCGAAGAAGAGGTAAAAGAGAACGCACAAACCTATGCCGAACAAGTTTTTAAAATTCTGGATCCCACTAAAACCCGGATTGAATTCAACAGTCAGTGGTTGGGCGCTCTGACTCTGGAGGATCTGATTAAAATTACCTCTTATTTTACGGTGGCTAGGATATTGGAAAGGGAAGATTTTAACTCTCGTCTTAAGGCGGGGAGACCAATTGGTTTACACGAATTTCTCTACCCCCTTTTGCAGGGCTACGATTCGGTAGCTTTGAAGGCTGATGTTGAGTTGGGAGGTACCGACCAGCGGTTCAACCTCTTAGTAGGAAGAGACTTGCAGCGGGAATTTAAACAGGAACCCCAAGTGGTTCTCATGATGCCTCTTTTGGAAGGAACTGATGGGGTAGAGAAAATGAGCAAGAGCTTAGGTAACTACATCGGAATAAACGAGCCGCCGTTTACCATGTATGGCAAGGTTATGTCCATCCCTGATTTTTTAATTGAAAAATATTTTATTCTGCTTACCGATGTTCCCTTAAGCGAGGTTCACAAAAAGAAAGATCTCTGGGAAAAGAACCAGCTGCACCCTATGGCTTGGAAAAAAGAGCTGGCTTTCGAAATAGTTAAAACTTACCATAGTCAAACGGAGGCTCGAAAAGCAGCGGAGGATTTTGAGCGGGCTTTTCAGAAAAAAGAAACCCCGGAACAAATTGTAGAAGTTAAATTGAAAAGGGAAGAGTTAACCGATGGTAAAATATGGGTGGTTGCTCTTTTAGAAAAAACTGGTATTTTCTCCTCCCGGAGTGAGATAAAACGCTTAATATCTCAGGGAGGGGTTTATCTTAACCGGGAAAGAATAGCCGATGTGGGGGTTGATTTACCGGTCAAAGAAGATGATAGTCTTCGGGTGGGTAAAAAACATTTCTTCCGCCTTCGAATTCTGGATTAGAAAGGGGTTGTTTGCTAAAATACTCTTAGAATAGAAACCCGTGTTGCGAAGCAGCATGGGCATCTATCCTTTCAGCTTTTCGTTTTTTGTGAAGGAAAACCATGATAGTTAAAAGCTCACCTACTTTAGAAGAAAAAGTGGTAATTCTGGGAGAAGCTGCCCAGTTTGACCTTTGTGGGGCTTGTTTTGAGGGAAACAAGAGAGTTCGTCGTCCCGGAGGGGGGTGGATTTACCCGGCAGTTTTATCAGATGGGAAAAAGGTCAATCTGTTGAAAATTCTCCTCACCAATCAATGCGTTCATAATTGCCTTTATTGTGCTAACCGAGCAGAGCATCGTGCTTTTCGAATTTCCTTTCAGGCAGAAGAGTTAGCCAGGTTGTTTATCGCTCTTTATCAACGTAACCTGGTTCGAGGGCTGTTTCTCAGCTCGGCGGTGGGGAAAAGTGTTTTCTCTACCATGGAAGATATACTTAAAGTGGGAGAGATTCTTCGTTATAAATACCACTTTTCAGGTTATATCCATCTCAAAATTCTACCGGGAGTGACTGCCGACTATGTGGTAGAGGCCGCCCGTCTGGCCAGTCGGGTTTCAGTAAATTTAGAGGCTCCTTCCAGCCAACATCTTTATCGGATTGCCCCCGAAAAAGACTATGCCAATATTTTTTCCTATTTTGGAGTGCTTAAGAAATTAGCCGAGCAAAAAAAGATTCCTCCCCGGTTAGGAGTGACTACCCAGTTGGTAGTAGGACCGGGAGGTGAAACCGACCGGGAGATTGTTCAGGTAGTATCCAGCTTGTACCGGCAATTTGGTCTTTCTCGGGCTTATTTCAGCGCTTTTCAACCTTTGTCCCTTACTCCACTTGCAGATTATCCACCCACCCCTCTTGAGCGAGAACATCGTTTGTACCAGGCTGATTTTTTACTTCGTCGATATGGATTTTCTCCGGAAGAGCTTGTTTTTGAAGACGATGGTCAACTTTCTTCCCGTTTTGATCCCAAGTTGGCCTGGGCTAAAAATCATCCGGAGTTTTTTCCGGTGGAGATAAATTCTGCCCCTTATCCAGTTTTGATTCGGGTACCTGGAATCGGGCCCACCTCTGCCAATAAGATTATCCGCCTAAGGCGGAAAAATAAATTTTCTGCCCTTTCTGAGTTGAAGCGCTTGGGAGTGAGGGCGAATCATTGTGCTCCTTTTATCCTACTTAATGGGAAAAAACCGCGAGTAAACAAACAACTGTCTTTGTGGGAAGGAATTTAATTTTTTCTCAAGTATGCTATAATTGAATTAAGCAAAGCCGGTCAGGCTTTGAATTTTAAAATTTAAAAGGAGGGTATGCACCATGAAAAGAAATTGGTTGGTTTTGGTATTGGTGTTAGTGCTTTCACTTCTTCTTCTCTCTCCCGCTTTTGGCCAGGATAAATATCGGATTGCTTTTGTGCCCAAATTAGTTGGTATTCCTTATTTTAACGCCATGGAAGAAGGCGGGAAAAAAGCGGCCGAAGATTTAGGAGTGGAGTTTGTCTATACCGGTCCAGTAACCGATGATGTAGCCAAACAGATTGAAATTATCGATAATCTGATAACCCAGGGAGTAGATGCTATTGCTGTAGCTCCTAATGACCCGGCGGCTATCACTCCCGTGCTGGAAAAAGCAAAAGAAAGAGGAATCGTAGTTATGACCAGTGATACCGATGGTGCCGAGGGAGTGCGGGATGTTTTTGTCAACCAAGCTCTGCAAGACCAAATTGGGTACACCACTATGGATGAGCTGGCCAAAGCGATGGACTACGAAGGTAAATTTGCTATTGTCTCCTGTGGTCCTACCGCCTGGAACCTCAATACCTGGATTATGTATGAATTAGAAAGGCTTACTCAGTATCCCGACATGGAATTGGTTACTATCCGCTATGCTTATGAAGACGTGCAAATGGCAATCAATGTTGCTTTAGACCTTATTAACGCTTTTCCCGATTTAAAAGGAATTATTGGTCAATGCAGCACTTCTGCTCCGGGAGTGGCGGAGGCGGTAACCCAGGCTGGGAAAATTGGAGAAATCGTAGCCACTGGAGTGTCGGTACCTTCTATGATGAGGCCCTATGTTAAAAATGGGGCGGTTAAATCGTTTGTTTTGTGGAATCCGGTGGACTTGGGTTACTTAACCGTATGGGCGGCTAAATACCTGTTAGATGGCAACCAATTTGAGGAAGGGGTAGAATACGAGGTTCCGGGTATCGCTACCAAACCTTGGTATGTAGCTGAAGAGAGAATGTTGGTTTTAGGACCACCTATGGTTTTTGACGAAACCAACGTAGATGATTTTGATTTTTAATTAACTTTTAGCTGGGGCGCAAAAGGCTGCGCCCCTTTCTTCCTAAAAAAACCAATGGCTAATATTTTAGAATGTCGGGGAATTTCTAAATCTTTTGGCGGAGTAAGAGCGCTAAATAAAGTGGATTTTTTTCTTCGCCCGGGGGAAGTGCATGCCCTGGTAGGGGAGAATGGTGCCGGTAAATCCACTTTAATCCGTATTATTTCTGGAGCTTTGATGCCTGATCAGGGAGAAATATACTATCAGGAACAAAAAACGGAAATCACTTCTCCCCGATTAGCACAGGAGATAGGCATTTCTGCTGTTTATCAGGACCCTTTGGTTTATCCCTATTTAAGTGTAGTAGAAAATATCTTTTTAGGTCGGGAAATCAGAAATCGACGGGGTAACATAAATTGGAGGCAAGAAGAGGAAAAAACCCGAGAGCTCTTTGATTGGTTGGGTATTTCCCCGCAATTTGTCCACCACTTAATGGGAGAACTAAGTGTAGGAGTACAACAGCTGGTTTTAATCGCCAAAGCGCTGGCATATGATGCCAGGGTTATTATTTTTGATGAGCCTACTGCTATCCTAACTGAACACGAAGCAGAAAAATTATTTGAAATTATTGCCCGCCTAAAGGAGCGGGGAGTGGGAATTATTTATATCAGCCATCGCCTGGAAGAAATCTTCCAAATTGCCGATTGGGTAACGATTATGCGAGATGGACAAGTGGTGGGTGATTTTCCCCTGTCGGAGGTTGATCGGGATAAAATTGTAAAACTGATGGCCGGTCGACTGTTGGTGGAAGAAATAGAACACGCTGGGCAGAAGAGCCGAGAACCCGTATTGGTGGTTAAAGATTTGACCGAGAAAGGGAGGTTTTACCAAGTCAGTTTTGAAGCTTACCAGGGGGAAATCCTTGGTTTTTCCGGTTTGGTGGGTTCGGGGAGAACCGATGTAGCGCAGGCCATTTTTGGTGTAAGTAAGCCAGACAGCGGCGAAATTTACTATCAGGGGAAAAAGTTGGAGCTAAATTCTTCAGAAGAAGCAATGAGGTTGGGGATAGCTTACTTACCGGAAGATCGAAAAACCCAGGGGTTATTCCCTATCTTGAGCACTTCTTACAATATTACGGTAACTGTTTTGAATCGAATTTCTAACTATTTGGGAATAATCGACAGAAATCGAGAGCGAGAAGTGGCCGAAAGGCGGATTAAAGAGCTGGCCATTAGAACTCCTGGATTAGAGACGCAAGTTTTTAACTTGAGCGGTGGCAACCAGCAAAAAGTAGTCCTGGCCAAGTGGCTGGAGGTTAATCCCCAGGTACTGATTCTGGACGAACCCACTCGGGGAATTGATGTGGCCACTAAAGCTGAAGTTCATCGGATCATTGCCCGTCTGGCCGAAGAGGGGATGGCAGTAATTATCATTTCCTCTGAATTGCCGGAAATAATAAAATTGTCTGACCGAGTGCTGGTTATGCACGAGGGTAGAATTACCGGAGTTTTTGAAGGAGAGGCAATCACTTCGGAAAACCTTATTCGAGCTGCCACTGGCGAGAGGATGACCGGGGCCAATTTTCCAAAAATAGAAGAGGGATTACCATGAACACCTGGGTGAGGATAGTAAGAAGAAGAGAATTTACCGTTTTTATCTTAATTGTTATCCTCAGCATTATCTTCGCTGTTAGCACCGATCGCTTCCTTTCGATTAGCAATATCTCCAATCTCCTTTCCCAGTTAGCCGGAGTAGCAATAGCCGCTATCGGGATGACCATGGTAATTATTACCGGGGGAATTGACGTTTCAGTTGGGTCAACCCTGGGGTTAGCCTGTGTGGTATCGGGTAGCCTTTTAATGATACAGGCTCCTTTTTTGCTGGTTTTACTTGCTACTTTAGGGACCGGTCTGGCAGTTGGTCTTTTAAATGGAGTTATTGTTGCTTATGGAAGAGTCCCTCCCATTATTACTACCTTAGGAATGATGAATATGGTCCGCGCTCTGGTATTTCAGGCTTTGGGAGGAAGATGGATTTCCGGTATTCCGCCCGAGGTGAGAACTATTGGTTTGGGAAAATGGCTGCAAATTCCCTTGGCTATGTGGGTAGCCGGGGCTCTGATTGTAGTATTCTCTTACTTTTTGAGCTATCGCCCCTTGGGCCGCTCCGTTTACGCTGTGGGTAATAATCCGGAGGCTGCCCGGGTCTCGGGAGTGAACCTAAAAACTACACTTCTTTTTGTTTATGGCTTGACTGGAGCCTTAGCCGGCTTCGCCGGCCTTATCAATGTGGGGCGAACCGGTATAGTTCAAACCAACAACGGAATGGGATTTGAACTTGATGTTATTGCCGCTGTAGTTTTGGGAGGAACCAGTATTTTAGGGGGCAGAGGAACTATCGTTGGTAGCCTGTTGGGAGCACTTTTGGTTGCCATTATTAAAAATGGTATGATTCTGCTTAATATCCCGGCTTTGACCGAGGGAGTAATTATTGGGGCACTGATCATTATTTCAGTGCTGATTGATTTAGTGAGAGGAAGGGGGGTAAGATGAGAAACATTTGGGATACAGTTATTAGTAACCGGGTATTGTTTTTGTCTTTACTTTTTGTCATTCTTTTTGTTTTTTTCTCTTTTACTATCCCCGGCTTTTTTAATCTTTACAACCTTAGCAATATGACTCAATATGGGGTGGAGTTAGGGCTTTTGGCTCTGGCAGAGGCTCTGGTTATTTTATCCGGTGGAGGAGGAATTGACCTTTCAGTAGGTTCGATGATGAGTTTGGTATCTATTTTGATGGGGGTGCTTATCGGAAGAGCAGGTTGGTCGCCAGTTTTTGCTGTCCCGTTAGGTATTTTAGCAGGAATGGGTATGGGCTTGTTTAACGGCATTTTGGTAAGCCTGGGACGGATTCTGCCACTAATTGTAACTTTGGCTGGGCTTTATATGTATCGATCGTTGGCCCTGATAATTGCGGTTGACCCGCAATTTGGCCCCAACCCCATGCCGGTTTCTACCTTTCCCGAGTCTTTTTACTTTGTTGGTCAATATCGAGTAGGAGGCATTCCCTTTCAAGTTTTGTTCATATTCCTGCCGGTTCTGTTAATTTTTCATTTCCTTTTATCTCGAACCACCTGGGGAAGACAGCTGTATGGGGTGGGCAGCAATGAAACGGCAGCTGTTTTTTCCGGAATTAATTTGAAAAAAGTCAGATTAACCGTCTACACTCTCTCGGGAATTTTGAGCGCTCTGGCTGCCTGGGTTATCACCTCTCGTATTGCCAGTGCTCGCCCGGACGTGGGGACTGGCTATGAACTTCAGGCAATTACCATTGCCGTTCTGGGGGGGATAAGTATCCAAGGGGGAGAGGGGACAGTAGGCGGAGTTCTGCTGGCGGTGGCTATTATTACGATGATTAATAATGGTTTGCAATTAGCCGGCATCCACCAAATCTGGCAATTGGGCGCTTTAGGAGCAGTCTTGGTCGGCAGTGTTCTTCTCAACCAGTTTCTTATTCAGAGAAGAAAAATTTAAAAGTACGGTGCTTAAAATCGCTCTTGGGATAATAATTTTTCTTCTGGCCTTTCAGCCGGTTGGGGCCTGGGCAGGAGATTTTCACATATTCCTTGTTTCACTCTTTCCCGAGAGCTACTTTTCCTCTTTTTTCCAACTTCATTTTGAAAGATTACTCGGCGAAAAAACTGTCCGATTTTTTGAGTTCTCCGCTTTTTGCTCAGCCCTTTCCGATGGAAATGTGCCCTGGGAAGCCAACTCTCGGCCGATAGTAGTTTTTAGCGAATTGAGTTTGGAACACGGGAAAAAGGTGGAAAAACTGATAGCAGAGAAAGGTGAGAGTCTGCGCCCGTTAATTTTGGGAGTAAACTGTCAGGGGAATTTTGGGAATAATGATTTTCTATCCCTTCTGGTTGACTACCATCGGGGAGGTAGGGAGATAGGAAAAACAATAAAGGGAAGAGGGGGAAAGGTGCTCTTAGCCCATTGGGGAGAATTTTTTGTTGATCAGTTTCAGTCCGGTTTAAGGGAAGAAATAGGGGACTTTAAAGTCGTTTTCTGGCAAAATGAAGCTTTGAGCTCGGATTTTTTAGAAGATTTTGAGTATTTGATTATAACCTCCGATTTTTTAACTCAAGAGATAATTAAAATTTTGAGAGATACATCTCTTTCTGAGAAAAATTTAATAGTGCTTGAAGCCTCAACCAGGATGTTAGCTTACTTGCAAGAGGGAAAGATAAACTTTCTTCTTGATACCAAACCCTCGCGCCTGGCAGGCAAGCTGGTAAACTGGATTGAAAAACTGGAAAAGGGAGAAGAGATTTTAGAAAGAGAGATTTTTATCCCCCCTTTAATTATTACTCCTTCTAATCTGGAAGAAGCAGATAGCTATGAAGTCCTTGTCCGCTGCTTTCTGTGTGGTAGGGGGACGAGGTTATCCGGGGCCAGACCTTTCAATAGACAATAGAGGGCAAGCCCCCTTATCAATCCCCTGAAAAGCAAAACAAACTAAAAAGACAAATACAACTGAGGAAGGCAAAAAAGACCTCCGTGTCTGTCATTCCTGAATGTTCTATCCTGAAAACGGCAATAATGGGGGCTTCGCCCCCCTTAAACCCCCCTAAAAGATAAAACAAATACAAAAAAGCTTAAAAAGATAAATACTTACTG
>JASGLU010000011.1 GCA_030156825.1 Candidatus Atribacteria bacterium
GCCCCGCAAACTCACATGGCGTGGATAGCCTCCTATGTGGTTCGTGTTCCTCAGGCCGTGGCTTTGCCTACAGCTTCCTTCAGATTCTACCTCACGATAAACATCCTTGCTGTTCGGCTAATGGTCGCTGGCACACGCCCATAGCAGACTTTCACTGCCAAGCTATACACCCATGCCGGGCACACAGGCGCTCATTCGAATATTTAGCTTTTACAAATATTCGAATACAACCGAGGAAGACGCTTTTCCTTCCTCGGTTATTTTTGTTTTTTTATGTTTTTTGCTTTTCGGGGGTTATAGGGGGTTTACCCCCTATAGTTCGGTTGATAAGGGGGGCAGCGCCCCCATTATAGTCGTTTATAGGATAAAATTCAGCATCGAAATTGGTTAACTTCATCAAACATAGCAACAATATTCTCTGGAGGAACACCAGCCATAATGTTATGTACTTGCTGAAATACATAGCCTCCCTCGGGAACAAAAACTGAGAGGTTTTTTCTCACATCCGCTCTCACTTCTTCGGGAGTACCAAAGGGAAGGATAGTTTGGGTATTGCACCCTCCTCCCCAAAAAACTATATCCTGTCCAAATTCTTTTTTAAGTCGCTGAGGGTCCATCTCTCGGGCAGTAATTTGCACCGGCTGGATAATATCGAGACCTGCCTCAATAAGGTCAGGCAAGAGACGGTATATACTCCCACAACAATGGAGAGCCACTTTAAGCTGAGGGTATTTTGTTTTCACCAAGCTCCACATAGCCGCATGCCGGGGTTTAAAAAACTCACGGTACATCTGGGGAGAAATCTGAGGACCGGTTTGCATTCCCAGGTCATCTCCAAAACCAACTACATCTACGTAAGGTCCCACCGCATCCAAAAATTTACTCAAGTTGTCCAAGTGTCGGTCTAAAAGTTTATCCAAAAAATTATGAACCCGTTTGGGGTTAAGAGCGATTTCCATCAGAAAGTTATCCATCCGAAAGGCAAACTCAGCAGCCTCTAATAAATTACCACCAAAGGTAGCATAGATAGCTCGGTCGGTTTGAGAGCGAAGTGCGCGAGCAGTATTACGATAAACCTCCTGTCCTTCGGCATCAAATCCGGCTGGAGCTGGAGGAGAACCCAGTCGGAACCACATAATCTGTCTCAAATAGTACTCAAGCCGATCAAAGTCTTGGTCGGGATTGTCCAGCAAAGGGAAATAACATTGTTCAAAGTAAAGGCAGCCTGGTCTTTGAATGCAGATTGGCTGTCCCTCATCTCCTCTAACTATCCATCCTTCCGGAGTTTCTTCTACCGGAATATAGGCCGGAATTTTGCAAGGAGTCCCATCAGGGAGTTGCCAGTCTTTCCAATACGATTCATTTTGCAAGAAAAGATAGGCCAAGTTAACCACATCTATCTGAAAAAAGTCCAGCACATCTTCTTCCACCATGGCCAATTGCTGAATGAAATCCCAAATGTAAAGAGGGCTCTCTGGAAGATTAAGGGCTCGCCGCAGATCCCGATAAGCTTGGACCATGATCCCAGAAGATTGATGACCACCAAAGTCAACTGGAACTTTATCCGGTTGGCGGTGGTTTAAAGCGGAAATTACTCTTTCCCTCGCATTCAAAACTCTCTGCCTCCTTTTACAAAACCCGAATTTTAATTTTGAAGACTGGTAATTGGAGCCGGCACCCTTCCTCCCCGGGCAATAAGCTGAGCTCCACTTGCCGGGTTAACCTCCATAACAACCGTCTCTCCCAGCAGCCCACCCCAGATCACTCGCTCTCCAGCTTTTTTACCCGGCACCGGTATAATTCTCACCCCCACAGTTTTATGATTGGTGACACCAATGGCTATCTCATCGCCAATAATACAAGAGATAACCTCTTTTGGAGTATCTCCCGGAATTGCGATCATATCCAGCCCGACAGAACAAACACCAGTCATAGCCTCTAACTTCTCCAACCGCAAGGAACCAGCCTCAACGGCCTGAGTCATACCTGCATCTTCACTTACCGGAATAAAGGCTCCACTCAAACCTCCCACATAAGAAGAAGCCATGGCACCCCCTTTTTTACAAGCATCGGTAAGCAAAGAAAGAGCCAAAGTAGAACCCCAACCTCCACATTTTTCAATCCCCATGGCTTCTAATATTTCAGCCACGCTATCACCTACCCGGGGAGTAGGAGCCAAGGAAAGGTCCACAATTCCAAAAGGAACACCCAATTTTTGCGCTACTTCCCTGCCTATTAGTTCTCCCACCCGGGTAACTTTAAAAGCAGTCCTTTTAATTGCCTCCGCTATTTCTCCCAAATCATATTCCGGATTCCTTTTGACCGTCTCCGCTATTACCCCTGGGCCACTAACTCCTACGTTTATTACCGAATCAGGCTCTCCTGTGCCGTGGAAAGCTCCCGCCATAAAAGGATTATCTTCGGGAGCATTGGCAAAAACCACCAATTTAGCACACCCAACACCACCTCGGTTGGCTGAACGCTCAGCAGTAGATTTAATTACTTCACCCATGGTCAAAATAGCATCCACATTGATACCGCTTTTAGTGGAAGCCACATTTACCGAGGCACATAGTCGCTCAGTTTGAGAAAGTACAGCCGGCAGTTGATTGATTAAAAGCTGATCAGCCGGGGTAAAACCTTTATGGACCAAAGAAGAAAAACCACCGATAAAATCGAGTTTAAGCTTTTGTGCAACCCGGTCAACCTGATAAGCTAAATCCAAAATTTCCGGCTGGCTCTCCTGCCCATTTAAAAGTAAAGAAATAGGGGTGAGAGCCACTCTACGGTTTACAATAGGAATTCCATATTTAGAAGAAACTTCTTCTACTGCCGAATAAAGAGGTGATGCCATCCGAGTAATTTTTTGTATTATCCGGCTTGCAGTATCGGCCAAATCTACACCCCGACAATCCAAAAGATTAATCCCCAGAGTGACAGTTCGGACGTCCAAATTTTGGATTTGAAGCATCCTCAAGGTTTCTATAATTTCTGACCGATCAAATAGCACTTGTTCAACCTCCTTTAGCCCAAGTTGCAGATTTTTACCTGAAAATGGGAATCTCCAAAAGAAAAGGTGATATAGGCTGATTTCTAGAACTTAGGGTGCAACTTGGGTCAGCACAGCAAGCACCTACAAAGCTCAAATGCGATGCATGGCCCGAAATATACCAGCTTGATGAAGAAAAACCTGCACCCCAATTTCTCTCCCCTTTTGCGTTAATTTTTCCCGAAGGTTGCCCAGTTCGAGATTACACTTGCTGATATCAGCTACTAAAATCATGGTAAAGTAGTCACCTAATATTTTCTGGGTAATATCTTCGATATTAACCTGATATTCAGCCAAAAGAGAAGTAATGGCAGCAATAATTCCTATTCGATCCTCACCCACCACCATAATCACTATCTTATTCTCTACTCCCTGAGTTTGCTCCCAACTGGCATCATAAAAAGGAAAATCTCCTTCGTTCACCAAAAATACCATCCCCTTCAGGTTTTTAACTTAAACTTTTGGGTATAATAATGGGCTAAACGAGTCGGCTCCGGCAGCCGATATTTTCCCCCTACTTTTAATGCCCACTCCAGCGACTTCACCACCCCAATCCGATTACCGGGAGAGACAAACACCGGTTTTACCCGATCTCTCGTCCTTAAAGCTCCTCCCAACACCCACCTTTGGTACTCCAACCAGGAATAAGAACCCCTTCTCCAATGAGGTTGAACAAACTTACCTATCAGAGGTTTTTTAGCTACTCCTATCGATACCACATCAAACAAAACTCCTAAATGAGTGGCTAATCCTAAAAAACGGGGATGGGCGATTCCCTGACCATCGAAAAAGAAAATATGCGGGGTTAATCGCAAACGAGATAAGGCTTTTTCTACTGCCGGTCCCTCGCGAAAGGAGAGAAAGCCAGGTATATAAGGAAAGGTAACTTGAGACTTTTCTACCACTACTTCCAACGGCTCTAACTCCGGAAAACTTAAAACCACCACCACTGCCAGGGCCTGATTTTTCCCGTTGTAAGCAGTATCTACCCCGGCAACCAGATGGACTGAGGAATCATCAAAAGGGAAGATAGATGAAACTCGGTTCCTAAGCTTTTGCTGGATCAAAACTGCTTCTGGCACATTATCGGCAAAAGAAAAGTCTATTTTTTTATCCATGCTGCCATAATAGTACTAAAACTCCAAAAATAGAAGCAAGAAATTCATCTAACCTCAAGTTCTATGGTTTTGGTAAGAATATCACTGTAGTTAAAGGAAATGCGCTGGCAGGAACCATTGACATTCATTCGGAGAACGAAAAAAAAGGGGTAAATTTCTTCAACTACTCCTTCTCTTACTACTGTCTTTTTTCTACCTTTGTTGACCTCAACTACGACTTCCTTCCCAACAATTAAACTGACCCATTCTTTTATTTGATCAACCGTCTGGACAGCCAAAAAACATCATCTCGATAGTTTTTGACTATTTTAGCCCAATTGAACTTAAAAAGCAAGTATTTTGAGGCTCTCAAAGAAAGAGGTAATAAGGATAGCGCAAAGTCACTGTTTGGCAAAGAGATTTTTTTAGAAGCTTTGCAGTGGACACGCCTCCAAAGAGATATTATACTATCAGGATAGACCCTCATGCTGCTTGAACAGCACCAGATACCAATGAAAACAAAATTCAATATAATTTTAGAGAAACAATAGTGGTCTATCCTTTCAGCTTTTCGTTTCTTTAGTCTTTGCCTTTTATTTTTAGTCTTTATCTTTCGGGGGGTTTAAGGGGGGCAGCGCCCCCATTACTGAGGAAGTGTTCTTCTTCCTCAGTAAGTATTTATCTTTTTAAGCTTTTTTGTATTTGTTTTATCTTTCGGGGGGTTTAAGGGGGGCAGCGTCCCCATTATTGCCGTTTACGGGATAAGATAGTTAAAGGGAGGTACAATATATTATGGTGACTTTAGTTCGTTCTTCTTTCCCCTTTACTCTTTTCCCTTATCTGGAAACTTATCACCCATTTTTTGACCGTTCTTTTTTCTGGAGCAAAGGCAAGTGGTGGATCGCGTTGAGAGAAAGCAGGGTGGAAGTAGCTGAGGTAAGGGAAAAGAAAGAAGGAGGAAGCACTCTTTTAGAGATAACCTTAGAGAGCGAAGAGACTATGAAGGAGCTTTCTTCCCTATTGGGTTTAAATGAAAATCCTCTTCCCTTTTACCGATTAGGAGAAAAAGACCCGGTTATGAGGGAAATTATAGAAGAATTTTATGGAGCGCGCATTCCTCGCTCTCGAAGCTTGTTCGAAGCAGCAATAACCACTATTTTAGAACAGCAAATTTCTATGAAAGTAGCTTCGGCTCTGCGAAAACGCCTGGTAGAAAAGTGGGGTCAAGGTCCTCTCTATCAGGAAGGAGAAACAATTTTTGCTTTCCCCACTCCTCGGGATATAGCGGAAATCTCTCCTACAGAATTAAGGAAAATAGGAATGTCCGGTGCTAAAGCCCAGACAATTCACCGATTGGCCAAGATGATAGAAGAAAAGAAAATAGACCCGGCATCCTGGAAGGAATTGCCTTCTCCCCAAGTAGTTGATTTTTTAACTAACCTCCCAGGAATAGGGTTATGGAGCGCTCAATTTATAGTCGCTCGCTGGATGCCGGCCAACGATTGTTTTGCCCCCAGCGACCTGGGTTTAAGAAAGGCAATAGCTTTTTTCTATCGGGGAAGTGACATCCCAGTCTCCACTACAGACGCTCAAGAAATATTGAAGCGTTTCTCTCCCTATGAGCGCTGGGCAGGTTGGTATCTTCTCATGGCCATAGAAAAAGAAAAAAATTCCTTTTCTCTAACGCACCAGCAAGTTCAATAATGTATTGATAAGAAAAAATATAGAGTTTTTTAACCCAAGTTGCACCATAAGTTCCAAAAAACAGCCTATATCAGGCCTTTCCCTTTTGAGGATTCTCATTTTCTGGTAAAAATCTGCAACTTGGTTAAAACCCTTGTCAACAGTCCAGAAAAAAGGAACCAAAGACCAAGGGAAAAGTCAAAAATTAAAACAATGTTCGATAAATTCCCTCATATCTTGCGGGAGAGCAGCGCAAACAGTAAGCGGCCTACCAGTAAGCGGATGATTCAGAGTAAGGCAAAAAGCATGTAGAGCCTGACGAGAAAAACAGGACAGCCCAAAAGTGCTTCCGTAAGAGTGGTCTCCTGCTATGGGGTGGCCACAAGCACTAAGATGAACCCGCAGCTGATGGGTACGACCGGTTTTAGGAAAAAGGGCAAGCAAAGAAAATTTTTTTCCTCTTCTTAAAACCTTTACCCGGGTTAAAGCCGGCCTCAACTTTTTAGCATTGAGAGACATAAGACGGGGATTTTCTCGATCGCGCCCCAGAGCCAGGTCAATCCATTCTCCCTCTTCCCAGCTACCTTCTACTATCGCCAAATAGGTTTTTTTGACTTTACGGCGTTTAAACTCTTCTACTAAATGGAGGTAGGCACGCTCGGTTTTAGCTACCACCATCACTCCGCTTGTATCTTTGTCCAATCGATGAACGATCCCCGGGCGCAGGGGAAATCCATAGTGAGGAAGTTTAATCTGGTGGAACAAAAGGGAATTAACCAAAGTACCTCCCTCCAAGGGAGACACCGGATGAACTGCTATCCCTGCCTGTTTATAAATAACTAAAAGCTGATCATCTTGATAAAGCACATTTAGAGGAATATCCTCTGGGGAAGGAGAAAAAAGATCGCTGTTAACCGGCCAAGTAATTTCTATCCGGTCACCGTTCATCACTTTCTTACTCGGTTTAAGAACCGGATGGCCGTTTAAAGTAACCCGCCCTTCTCTAATAAGGCGAGCTAACAGAGAACGGGAAGCATCGGGAAAGTTCAAATGAAGCCAGACATCAAGGCGTACTAAACCCTGGTCATAAACCGATATCGTTTCTTTTTTCATCACTTCTGAAACCAGAAAACCACTAAAAAAAACACCGCTCCCAAAACAATAAAAACATCAGCTAAATTAAAAGTAGGCCAAAAAGGAAAAAAAAGAAAATCCACCACAAAACCCAGACTCAAGCGGTCGATCAGATTACCCCAGGCTCCGGCTAAAAAAAGAGCTACCCCTACCCATCCCCAAAAACGCTGGCCGAAATAACCCCGAAAGAGGAAAAAAAAGAGAATCAAGCTAACTGCTACTGTGATTACCGTCAAACCTGGTATCCCCAAAAGCTCTAAACCAAAAGCACTGCCAAAATTCTGCCGATAGCGAAACTCAAAAAATCCGGGGATAACAGTTAAATGCCGGCCAATCAGATTCTCGCGAACCCACCATTTGCTAACCTGATCAACTCCTATTCCACCTGCTATAGTTAAAAAAAAGAGAGTAAGAATACTGGTTTTAGTCATTGATTAAACAATCGTTGGCCTCAAAATTTTGAATTTTTCCCCAAGTCTTTTAAGGAAAATCGAGCCACTTCGGCCTGAGAGGAAGCCAAAGGTTTTTCTTCTTCCCTGTTGGTTGAAGAAGAAAATTTGGGCTCTTCTGCCTTCCAATCCAAGCTATCAATAAAAGTTTGCAGCAGGGATTTAAACCGCATTCTGAAAATTTGATATTTTTCCATCGTTTGTTGATAATCCTGCTCTATTTTAAGTTTTTCCTTTTCCGCTTCTTCTATAATTTTTTGGGCCTTAAGCTGGGCTGTTTGAATTACCATCTGTGCTTCCCGCTTGGCCAGTTCTCTTTCTACTTCGTTTTGTTTTTGCCATTCTTCCATTTTACTCTCCAGTTGGTCCAGATATTTCTCTTTTTCTCTCAACCTTCTACTCAACTCGCGGTTCTCTTCCTGCAGTTTTGCCTGCTCCTTGTATAGGAGTTCCATCTGGTTGGCTATCTCCTCTAAAAATTCATCTACTTCATCCGGGTTGTATCCTCTGAAAGAACGGCTAAATTCTGCATTCAAAATTTCTTCTACCCGAAAACTCATCATTCTCACCCCTAATCTAAGTTGCAAATCTTTACCATAAAACTCTCTCTGTTTATAGTACACCTACCCTGGAAATACACCAGGATAGCAGCCTACGGCGTAAAATTAAAAACTTAAAAAACGAAAAAAACTGAAAGGATAGACCACTATTGTTTCTCTAAGATTTATTATATTGAATTCCGTTTTCATTGTTATCTGGTACTGGCAAGCAGCATGGGCGTCTATCCTTATCTATCAGTCTTTTAATCTGGGTTACCCGAAAATTAGAATCCCCAAAAGAAAAGACCTGATATAGACTGATTTCTGGAACTTATGGTGCAACTTAGGCTAAGTAGATAATTCTTTTGCCCTTTTGCGGGCAGCCTCTATTGCTTCCATCACTGCATTTCTAAAAGCCCTCTTTTCCAAAGCCTGAATCCCGGAAATAGTGGTTCCCCCCGGAGAGGCCACCTGGTTCTTAAATAAACCGGGGTGGATTCTCTTTTCCTTTAACAGGTAGGCTGTCCCTAAAACAGTCTGCAAAACTGCTTTTAAGCTTTTATCCCAAGGAATACCCACACCCACTCCCCCATCGGCCAAAGCTTCAATAAAAACTGACACCAAGCCAGGACCACTGCCAGAAAGAGCAGTAAGAAGGTCTAATTCTTCTTCCTTGGCTTCGAACACCCATCCCAGCGAAGACAATAAAAAAAGCAAATCTTCCTTATCTTCCGCTTCCATCTGCGAGATAAAAGCGACTGCTATCACTCCCTCCCCCACTTCTACACAAAGGTTAGGCATAATTCTAACCAACTTACTTCGCCCAGGCAAAATATTTTGCAAAGTTTCACCGGTGATCCCGGCAGCTAAAGAAATAAAGATAGCCGAAGAAAATTGGGGCAGAGAAGCAGCTGCCTCTTTTAAATCTTTGGGCTTTACCGCTAAAAAAACATAACGGGGTTCAGAAGGCAGAGAAAAATCATTAACAACCTGGCCCTGCACTTCAAGTGCCAGCTGTTCGGCCCGCTCGGATATTACGTCGTAGAGCAGAAAATCAAATTTTTGATGCAATTTATCCCGATATAAACCCTTAACCAAAGCCGACCCCATATGTCCACAACCAATAAAAAGAATGCTATCTTTCATCAATAACTCCTTTCTCCAAAAATAGCCCGCCCTAAACGAATCATAGTAGCCCCTTCCTCAATCGCTATCTCATAATCGTTACTCATACCCATAGAAAGCTCGCTCAGTCCGACTGCAGGCATTTCCCGGTTAACCAGCTCTTTAATCTCTCTCAATCTTTTAAAAACTTTTCTAATTTTACTTTGGTCTGAGGTAAGGGGACCAATGACCATAAGTCCTCGAAGATCAAGATGAGACAATTGGTTCATCCTTTCTATTAAATCAAACAACTCTTCTTCCTTTATCCCTCCTTGAGTCTCTTTTCCAGTTAGATTGAGCTGCAACAAAACTGGCATTGATTTACCTAAAAGTTCGGCGTGGCGATCAACTGCTTCTGCCAGCTGCAAAGAGTCTAAAGAGTGAATCCAATGAAAATAGTTTACCATCTTTTTTACCTTGTTGCGTTGAATCCGGCCGATAAAGTGCCAGTTTACAGGTCTATCTTTAAAAACCCCTATTTTACCTTCTGCTTCCTGCAGTCGATTCTCCCCCAGCTCTGAGATGCCTGCGTCCACCGCTTCTTTTATCTGCGGAGGAGAGACTCCCTTAGTTACCGCTATTAACCGAACCTCCTCCGGTTTTCTTCCCCCTCGTCGACAAGCCAATGCCACCCTATTCCTGACCCGCTCCAAGTTTTCTCGAATTAAACTTTTCTCCATTTACCACCATTCCGCTCGAGTTGAAATCTTTCTTCCGCCAACCATCGTCAAAATCAACCGTATCCCAGGGAAGAGTCTCTTCCCACTCCGGCTGGCGAGGCCACTCTTCAAAATCTCTTTCTAATTCCTCCATTATTATACGCCATTTAGAAAGGGACCAAGGCCTATTTTCTTCTAAAGTGGCAAGTTTCTCTCCCAAACATCGATCTCCCCGAGCAACAATCAGTTGCAACCAGGCTAAGCGGGCGCTTTCTCCAGTTAGAGTTATTCCTATTTTCTCCGCCTCTTTTTCCAACCTGGCTTTTTCTTTTTTCCACTCCTTGAAAGAAGGGGTGCGCACCTGTTCAAACAAGGTATGCGGTTTAGGAACAAAAAAACTATAAGAAACCGTTATTTTCCCCTTACCTCCAGTTTTTTCCACCAGTTCAGATAGGAAAGTTAAATCCTCTTCCACTTCTCTCCAAGGTAAGCCCAACATAAGATACAATTTTATCTTAGATACACCTTTTCTCAGGGCCCATCTCACCAGTTCTATCCATTCTAACTTCGAGCTACTCTTTCCCAAAATGGCCCGACAATGGTCACTTCCAGTTTCAGGAGCTAAAGTTAAAGTCTCTGCCCCACCAGCTACAACCAAAGGCAAAAGGTCATCATCTTGAAGAAGACGACGAAGGGAGAGAGAAGAAAAAGTAACTTTTTTGCCCCGTTTAAGCAAAAAAGAAAGAATAGCTTTGATCTCAGGATGACCTAAAATATCCGACCCCACCAACCCAACTTTAGAACTCCAGCTATCCATCTGGGATACCATAGTCTTTATTTGGTCTAAAGGTCGGTATCTAAAGGGATGATAAATTGCCCCTCCCGCACAAAACCGGCAACGAAAAGAACAACCTCGACTTATCTCCAAAAGAGCCGTTTCTCTAAAATATGAAATCGGAGAATAGAGCACCGTTCTCCCCGGGAAATCTCCCAAATTTACCTTTTGCCTGGTAACTGGTAGCGAAACCCCCTTACCGGCAAAAGAAAGCAATTTACGGCCCTGATATTGAGGGGTAATCGACTCCGGTAGGTATACCCCAGCGAGCCCTGACAGCATTTCCTTTGTTTGCCCGCGATCCTGATCTTTTTCTAAAGCTTGTAACACCTGACCGATTAAGCTTTCTCCTTCACCGATGGTTAAAATATCAGCAAAAGGGGCATACACTTCCGGGTTTAAAGTAATACTTGGGCCTCCAAAAATTACCCAGGGGTGTATCTCTGACCGTT
The DNA here is from genome assembly GCA_030156825.1 of Candidatus Atribacteria bacterium. Taxonomy (GTDB): domain Bacteria; phylum Atribacterota; class Atribacteria; order Atribacterales; family JASGLU01; genus JASGLU01. The sequence continues at coordinate 11,062 of JASGLU010000011.1, forward strand.
GCCAGTAAAAAAGTGGGATGTTGGCCTCTCGCAACATAGATATAACGTTTAAAATAGCTAATTCATAAGGAAGGGAAAAACCGATAGCCAAAAAGGAACTCAAGGGGGTGCCAGTTTCTAAAGATCGGTTGCCGGTATCAAGGAAAAATCTTTCTACTCGCCACTCAGGGAGTTCAAAAACCTGATTAAGGATAGTCTGAAAGCCTAAATTAGCCATACCTAAAACGTAGTTTTCGGGGAAACACAAGCCAAAAGAAAACTTCCCTCCTTTAGAAAGGAGAGAGATCCCCTGCTCCAACTCGTACCTGGATCGAACATCAACCGTTAATTTTCCGTCCATACTCGCCCATTTACCATCTCCTTTTCTAAGTTAAAAAGTAAATTTGAGCAATTTATTTCTTCCTTAAAAAAGCCGGTACATCCAAATCTTCAAAGGAAAAAGTATCGGTGGAAATCGCTTCTTGGATTTTCTCCTCTTCCACCTGGGGTTTTTCCGCCTGGTCCAGACCAGTGGCAATAACTGTAACTTTAACCTCGTCTTTCAGACTCTCATCGATTACTGCCCCAAAAATAATGTTGGCCTCCTCAGAAGCAGCCTGATTAATAACTTCTGCTGCCCGATTGACCTCAAGCAATCCTAAATTGGGGCTACCGGTAACATTAAACAGAATTCCGCGCGCTCCCTTAAAAGAAGTTTCTAACAACGGGCTGGCAATCGCCATATTAGCCGCATCAGTCGCTCTGTTTTCCCCTACCGATTTCCCGACACCCATAAGAGAAGTCCCAGCATTTTCCATAATGGTTTTAATATCGGCAAAGTCAAGGTTAATAATCCCCGGAACAGTAATCAGGTCAGATATGCTTTTTACCCCCTGGAGGAGGACATCATCTACCATCTGAAAAGCGTCTGATATCGAAGTGTTTCGGTTGGCAACCTGTAAAAGTCGGTCGTTGGGAATTACAATTAAGGCATCTACCTGTTCCCGCAAAAGTTTAATCCCTTCTTCCGCCTGGCGAGCCCTCTTTTTACCTTCAAATCGAAACGGTTTAGTCACCACAGCAATGGTAAGAATTCCTAATTCCTTTGCTACCGAAGCCAATACCGGCGAGGCACCGGTGCCAGTACCCCCTCCCATACCAGCAGTAATAAATAACATATCAACCTCATCCAGCACTTTATAAATTTCATCCTTATCCTCTTTAGCTGCCTGTCTTCCAATTTCCGGGTTAGCTCCTGCTCCTAACCCTCGAGTAAGTTTTTTCCCAATTTGAACTTTAACCTCAGCCAAAGAACTTTCTAACACCTGAGCATCGGTATTCATGACCACAAAAGTCACATCTTTAAGCCCAGCCTGTACCATCCGATTAATCGCGTTCCCTCCACCGCCTCCAATTCCAACTACTTTTATATTGACTTTTCCATTTCGGTCTTCTTTACGTCCAGAAACCATTTTTCCCAACCTCCATTAAAACTCATTCCATCATAAAAAAATCCTTAATTTTACCTAAAATCCGTTTTCCAGCATTTGGTGGTTCCAGAGAAACTAAAGTTTCCTGATCAAAAAAATCATTAACCGCTTGTCTCAGAAGCCCACAAGCGGCAGCGAACATTGGATTTTGCAAAGTTTGAATATTACCTACAAAATTTTTGCTTTCCGGATACCCTATCCTTATCGGGAAATTACTAACCGATGAAAAAAGTTCACTCAGCCCATCCAATAGAGAAGAGCCACCAGTCAAGACAATTCCCCCCCGCAGAGAATGAAAAAACCCGGAGTCTCTGATTCCTCTTCCAATCATGAGCAAAATTTCTTTTGCTCGAGCCTCAATAATTTCACAGGCATATTTACGGGAAACAGTCTGGAGAGAAGAAAGTCCCAGGTCTTTCACTTCCAGCATCTCATCCTGTCGGATATGACGGCTAAACACAGACCCCTGAGAAACTTTAATTCTTTCTGCTTCCTCTTTGTTAGTTCGCAAGCCAATAGCCAAATCTGAAGTGATATGTTCCCCTCCTATCGGTAAAACCTGCGAGAAGCGAACTGACCCCCCGTAAAAAATTGCCAAATCGGTAGTACCACCCCCAATATCCACCAAAGCTGTTCCTATTTCTTTTTCCATAGGAGAGAGAACCGCTACCGCCGAAGCCAAAGGTTGAAAAACAATTTTCCTCACTTCCAAGCCAGCATCACTAAAACTTTTTAAAAAGTTGTGGTAATGGTTTTCTTGAGCAGCTACTACATGCACTTTTACCTTCAATTTAGAACCAATCATTCCCCGCGGATCGGCAATTCCTTTCTGGTCGTCCAGCTGGTATTCTTGAGGAATGATATGCACTATTCTCGACTCGCTCAACTTAAGAGAATTACGCGCCCCTTCCACCACCTTTTCTAAATCTCGGCGGTTAACCTCTCTTCCACTTTTACTAAGAAGAATTTCATTTTCCAGGTTAAAAGATGACATAAAATCACCGGCAATACTGGCGTAAATCATTTCCGGGTCTTCTCCGGCTACTTCTCGGGCCAAAGCAAAAGATTCCCAGATAGCCCGAGTTGCCCGGGCCACATCAACCACTTTACCTTTTCTTATTCCCTGGGAGCTGGAAAGCCCAACTCCTAAAATTTCAACTCCCTCTCCCCCTTTTTTTCCAATAAGAGTGCACACTTTAGTAGTACCTACATCTACTACGGCTACGACCGGGGAAAGAGTTTGTCTATACCATAAAGCTTTCAAGGGTTATTCTCCTCAGAAGGTATAATAAATATCTCTTTTTCTGCCCGCAAATCGAATCCTCCCACCTGGAGAGACCTCACTATCGTATCCTCCAAAAGAGGAGCCAAAACCGGCAGTTTTTCTTCCAAATTTTTGGAATTTTGACACTTAATAAATATACCATTTTGTAACTGCAAAATAAACAATTTTTCATCTTCCACTTTAATCCCCAAAAGAGGAAATCTCAAGCGTTGATACCAAATCTTAGCCAACTGAAGTGCTTCCTGCAAAAGCCTGCCCTCGTTTTGGTTCATCCATATCTTAACCAGGCCTTCTTCCGGTTCTACTTCAACCGGGAGGGCTACCCCTTCGCTATCTACCCAAAAAGTATAACCCCCCACTTCAACCAGGGCAAAAGGCCGCCGCTCTTCAATCAAAATCTGAAGAGAACCAGGAAAGATTTTTTCTACTTTAGCCTCTTTCACCTGGGGAATTTGCTTCAACTTTTTTTCTATTTCCCACGATTTAACCGCAAACAGGTTGCGATAATCCGCAACTCCCCCCTGTTCTAACAACAACTCTTTAGTTAAATAACTATTGCCTACTATTTCTACCTGTTTAATGGTAAAAAAATCGCTCCTCAAGAAAAAAGAAAAAATAAAGAACGAGAGAAAACCTAAAACCAAGTAAAAAAAAAGACTTGGATTAAAAGAAAAATGGCTTTATTACTTTTCATGACCAAAATTCTACCTCGTTTTCTAAAAATATTCCTTTTTGCCGAAACACTTCTCCCTGAATCCATTTGATAATAAAGCGAATCTCGTCGGCCTTTGCTCCTCCTAAATTTATAATAAAATTGGCGTGCTTATTAGAAACCTGGGCCTGTCCCACTCTCAAACCCTTAAACCCTAAACTTTCAATCAATCGCCCTGCATAATCACCCACCGGATTCTTAAATACACTGCCAGCACAAAACACACCCTGCGGCTGGTGTTCGGCTCGGCGAGCCTGTAATTCTTCCATCCTCTTCTTAATTACCTCTTTTGAATCCGGGAAAGCTTTAAAAAGCGCTTTTATCAAAACCACTCCCTCTTTTTTAAAAGAAGAGGAACGGTAACCAAATCCAGCTTGCACCCGGTTTACCCAGTGGAGCCCCTGATTTCGTTCCCATATTAACACTTGCTCTACCAAATTTCCAATCTCCTGTCCGAAACAGCCAGCATTTATCTTGAGTGCTCCTCCTAAAGTACCCGGAATACCAGAAAGAAATTCCATTCCCCCCAAACCTAAAGACAAAGCCAAACTTGCCAGCTTAGGCAGAGAAATGCCCGCACCAGCTTCTACGAACCCCCCTCCTCCTAAACTTGCCTGGCTTAACTCCCCCTTGAGCCGAATTAAAATTCCCTCATAGCCTTCGTCCCGCGGCAAAATGTTAGAGCCGGCCCCCAGCACTCTCCAGCATACCTTTCCTTTTTCTAAGTTCTGGATAAGTTCGAGGAAGGCAGACAAGTTACAAACATCTACCATTAAAGGAACTTGCCCTCCCACCCTCCAGGAAGTCAGGTCCCGCAAAGAAACATTTCTCCTGACAACTATCCCTTCTACTTTTTCAATTTCTTCGCTTAACTCTTCCCATGTTGTTGGCAAAGCAAAGCCCCAACCTTCCATACGTCACCTGCACCCATAGTAATAACTATATCGCCCGGGGATAAGATCTCCCAACACCTGCTCGCTACCTCCTGAAAGTTCAAACAGAGGTCCACCGGATGGGAATAAGTTTCTTTCAGTTCCTGGTAAATCAATTCCGAGGAAACTCCGGCTATTTCAGCCTCTCCCGCCGGGTAAACTGGTAGAAGAAAAACGTAATCAGCCATAGTTAACACTCTACCCATCTCCCGATATAAACGGGAAGTTCGGGTAAAACGGTGAGGTTGAAAAACCACCACTATTTTACCGGCAGTCTGGTTAAAAGCTGTTTCCAGAACAGCTTTCATTTCCGTTGGATGATGAGCATAGTCATCGATCACCTGTGCCCCTTTCACCGTTCCTATAAGCTCAAATCTTCTTTTTACTCCCCGGAAGGTAGCCAGCGCATCAGTAATTAACGGCAGAGGAATATCCAGACCTAAGCCAACTGCCAAACAGGCCAAAGCATTCAACACATTATGTTTACCCGGAACGTTTAAATAAAAATTGCCCAGTTTTTTCCCTTTCCACTCTACCTGAAAAACCTGGTTGTTTCCATTTTCTGCTAAAATCATTCCCCGCAAGTCAGATTGACCATTTTGTATACCATAAGAAAAAACAGACTTAACTTTAGTATTTTGCACAACATTTATCACATTTGGGTGGTCACCACAAACTACGGCAAACCCCCCTTCTTTTATCTGGTTCAAAAACTTAGCAAAAGCTGCCTTTTCCTGATCCATACCACCGTAAAATTCCAAATGGTCATCTTCTATGTTGGTCACCACCGCACAAAAAGGGGCAAGGTTCAAAAAAGAGCCATCGCTCTCATCGGCTTCGGCCACAAAAAACTCTCCCTCGCCCACCTTGGCATTACCACCAATATCCTCCAATTCTCCTCCAATCAAAACTGTAGGTTTTAAGCCAGCTATTTCCAGCAACAAAGAAATCATAGAGGTGGTGGTAGTTTTCCCATGGGTTCCAGCAATAGCAATTCCCTGGCGAGGGTTTAAAAGCAAAGACAAAAGTTCCCCTCGATGGATAATCGGAATCCCCTGAGAACGAGCCTCCCGCAACTCCTCATTATCCGAAGGAATAGCAGAAGAGATCACCATCGCATCCACCTGCCCGATCTGTTCCCGCCGGTGACCTACAAAAACTTCGATCCCCCTTTGTCTCAACCTAAAAATAGCTTGGTTGAAAGCAATGTCCGAGCCACTAACCCGACATCCCAATCCATGGGCTACCAAAGCCAATCCACTCATACCAGTCCCCCCAATACCCACAAAATAAAGACTTCGGGGAAAATCACGAGGCAAAAAGGGTGTCAAAACCTTTCCTCCTTTGCAAATCTTCTATAACTATGCGAGTAATTTTTTCACCCGCATCGGGTATCAGTCGTCGTTCTTCTCTCTGTAAGGAGAGATTGTCCCGAAGGAGCTGGTCAATCGCTTCTTTCAATTTCATTCCCGATAACTCTTCCTCTTCCAATACTATAGCTTTTTGTTTTGCTGCCAGCCAGCGAGCGTTCATTAGTTGATGACCATCGGCTGCCTGGGCAAAAGGAATAAGAACCGAAGGTAAACCAAAGTAAAAAAGTTCAAAAACTGTGCTTGCTCCGGCTCTGGCAACCACCAGATCGGAAGCCGCCATTAAAATACCCGGGTTAGAAAAAAAATCAAAAACCAGGTAATTAAATCCAAACTCTTTTGTTTTTTCTCTCCCCCGCTGAAAATCCTCTGCTCCAGTGATGTGGATTATTTGAAACTCTTGGGGAGAAAAATGGGGCAGTATTTCCCAGAAAACCCGATTAATTATTTGAGAACCTAAACTACCCCCCATAATAAGTAAGGTTTTCTTATGGGGATCAAGTCTCAACTTTGCCCGGGCCTCATCAACAAGACCTTTCCAACTGGCTACCTCTTCTCTAATCGGATTACCAATTACTACCATTTTATCCGTTGGAACATTTTTGAAAAATTCCTTGCTTTCCTCAGTAGAAAGAAAAATCAGTTTAGCCCATTTAGCAATAATCCGATTGGCTAACCCCGGGTATACGTTTTGTTCATGAAGATAAATGGGAACTCTAAAAACTCGAGCCCACATCGCTCCCAATAGGGAAACGTAGCTTCCCATAGCTAAAAGAGCAACCGGCCGATGTTTAAGAAAACAATATAAAGTTTGAAAAAAACCAAAAACGTTATCCATAATAGTTAGTAAAAGCCGGCTATTCAGCTGCCGATCCCATCCCCGAGCTCTAACAAATTCCACTGCAAACCCTTCATCAGGAAGTATTTTTTTTTCTAAACCTCTTTTAGTTCCTAAAAAAATCACTTGTAAAGATTTATTATAGCGCCGCATATTCTGGGCAATGCACAAGGAAGGGAAAATATGCCCTCCGGTGCCGCCAGCACAAATAAAAATTTTTTTCACTCTTTACTCCTTCCTTTTATTATGACCAGCTACTTGAAAAATCATCCCTAACTCAATCATAGTCATTACTAAAGAAGAGCTACCATAACTCACCAAGGGAAGGGTAACTCCGGTTACCGGTATTAAGTTGAGAACTGCTCCCATATTGATAATAGCCTGGATTAAAATAGCCGATGCAATCCCTAAAACCAAAAGGCTCTGAAACTCGTCTTCAGACTGATAAGCAATCTTCCAGCTTCTCCAGAGCAAAATTCCAAACAGGAAAACCACTGCTGATGCTCCTATAAAACCCAACTCCTCTCCTACAATAGCATAAATAAAGTCGGTATGGCGATCGGGAAGAAAGAAAAATTTCTGTCGGCTTTCACCCAATCCACAACCAAAAATTCCACCCGACCCGAGAGCAATCAAAGATTGAATAGTATGAAATCCTTTGCCCAAAGGGTCGCTCCAGGGATCAAAAAAAGCCCGAATTCTGGCCAACCAATAGTTGTTCCCCCTCCCCAATATCAAAAAAAGAGCTAAAGGTAAAAGAGCAACCAAAGCCAACAAGATATGGCTTATTTTCCGGCCACCCAAAAAAAGCATAACAAAAGTAATCAGAAAAAGGAAAACGGTGGTGCTCAAGTCCGGTTCAATCAGAATTAAAACCCCCATACATCCTACTACCAAAAAAAAGGGGACTACTCCAAATAACAAATCCTGCGACCGTTCAGGGTAAGCGACCAACGCATCTGCCATATAAATAATAACACTAAGTTTTGCCAGCTCCGAAGGCTGAAATTGAAATAGGAAAAAATCCAACCAGCGCCTGGAGCCGCCCGCCTCAATCCCTAATCGGGGAACAAAAACTAAAACTAACAACAATAGACTCAAAAGAAGCAAACTACGACTTAAAGAGCGAACTAAAAGCAGAGGGAAAAAAGAAAAAATGATAAAGCACAAGAAAGCCAGTAAAAGACCGAATAAATGCCTCTTTAAGAAATAAAAAATATCACCATAAGAATAAATAGCGGTGGTCATACTGGAACTAAATACCATTATCACTCCCAAAAGAATGAGAATAATCACCGTCCAAAAAAGAACTGGATCTGCTTCCCACCACCAAACTTTTGTCTTCCACTCCTTTTTAATTAAAGTTAGCCAGTGAGCATTATTGATAAATTTCATAGACTAAACGTTTAAAATGATCCCCTCTTTCTTCAAAATTTGAATACTGATCCCAACTGGTACAGGCAGGAGAAAAAAGTACCACATCTCCTGCCAAAGCCAGGGTTCTGGCTAAAGACACTGCCTCTGGTACATCCGCCACCAGATGACAGTTAAATACGGGAGAGAGGTTGTCCCGAATAGTCTCTCGCGACTCCCCATAAATAACTACCGCTTTTACCCGGTTTTCATTCCAAAGCTGGTGCAGCTCAGAAAAATCGTCCAATTTTGCCCTGCCTCCTAAAATCAGAATCATTGGCCGGTCTAAGGTTTCTACCGCTATTTTAGTAGCCGAAGGAGTGGTAGATTTAGAGTCATTATACCAATCTATTCCCTGAAAATTACCCACCTTTTCCAGCCGGTGAGGCAATCCTCGAAAAGTGACAAGGGCAGATTCAATATACGAAGGGGAAATTCCTATCAGTCGGCAAACCCCTACTGCAAAAACTAAATTTTCCAAATTGTGTCGCCCGGGAAGTTGCCAATTATCCAAAGAGAAAAGAGGTTCCAGCTTAGAAGATTCGAAAACCAGATTATCCTTTATCCAAAAACCGGCTGAGGGAACAGCGGAAATACTCAACGGTACTACTTGCGCCCTAAGGGCTTGACATATTTTAGGACTCCACCAGGAAGAGGTAAAATTAACTAAAGAGAGGTCCTTTCCTTTTTGGTTATCAAAAATTTTCAATTTGGTCTGGAAATATTGCTCCAGGGTGTGGTGCCGGTCAAGATGATTGGGAAAAAAATTGGTTATTCCCGCCAGTTGGAAACGGGTCGAGCAAGTAAGCTCCAACTGAAAACTACTCACCTCTACCACTCCCCACTGAAAAAGCGATTCCTCCTTCAAAGCTTCTACTAAAGGGATTCCCAAGTTACCCCCGACAAAAACCGGTAACCCAGCTTGAGCACATATATGGCTGATTAGAGCAACAGTGGTGCTTTTTCCGTTAGAACCGGTTACCCCGATTAGTGGGAAACGCAGGTAACGAGAGGAAAAATCTATTTCGCTTATCAAAGGTATCCCTTTTTGCATTGCTAACCGAAGAAGTGGATGTTCAGGAGAAAATCCGGGGCTTACAATGCCTTCCTTAATCCAGCAAGGAGACAATTTATCCCACCAGTCGGAAGGAAGAAGCTGAAAATTGGGAGATTTTTGAAAGAGAGGGGGTAAGTCTTCCCACTTCAGCTGATCATCAACTGCTATTACTTGTTCCCCTCGCTCAAGCAAAAACCGGCTAACTCCCCGACCAGTTTTACCTAATCCAACTACTAAATAGTGGCTACCCATGTTTTATCATCCCGTTGCTCCCAAAATAGCCATGATTACTCCTACTCCTTGAATAATCCAAAAACGACTGGTGATTTCGCTCTCCTTTTTCCCCAGTAGTTCAAAATGGTGGTGAATCGGACTCATCAAAAAAATCCTCCGCTTAAAAACCCGGTAGCAAAATACCTGTAAAATAACCGATAAAGTATCCAAAAAAAAGATTATACCAGCCAGAAGCAAAAGTAAAGATTGGCCCGAGAGAAGAGCCATAACCCCCATCAAAGCTCCCAGAGGAAGAGAACCGGTATCTCCTAAAAAAATACGAGCTGGCCAGGCATTAAAAAACAAAAAGGCTAAAAGAGCACCCACCACTGCAAAACTCAACATAGCCAGCTCTCCTTTTTCCTGGAGAGCAAAAACCGCCCCCCAAAAACCAAAAGTAAGAGCACCACACCCCCCGGCTAACCCGTCCAAACCATCAGTCAAGTTAAAAGCGTTGGCTGATCCCACCAAAACCAACATTCCATAAAGAAAGAAACTCCAGCGGGAGAAATAAAAAATCTCTCCGGTAAAAGGAATCTCTACCTCCGGTGGCAATATACCTTCCCCTGCCCAAAGGATAAAGCCCCCCAAAAGTAATTGCACCAAAAACTTATATCTGGCTTTTAACCCCCAGGGTTTATCCCCAAAAGTTTTAAAATAGTCATCCAAAAACCCCAGTAAAAAAAAGCCAGCCAGAGGAAGAAAGAAAAAAGATAGGTTCGATTTAAAGCCTCCTATTATTAAAGCAAAAACAAGAGAGAGAAGCACCACCACTCCTCCCATAGAGGGGGTTTTTTCTTTATGGAGATGCAGATTGGGCCCTTCTTTTTTTATGCTCTGACCCAGAGAATGCTTTTTCTGCCAGGAAATAAAAAAAGGGAAAAATATAACTGCCAGGAAAAAAGCGTATAAAGAAGGACTGATTATTCGGGATAAATAACTAAATTCCATCATCTATCCCCCATTCTGGCAGTAGTGCCTTTTCTATGTTCATAGCCCGCGATCCCTTAAAAGCTACCGCCCAACGGTCAGGTTTTTCCTTTTCCAGTTTATCCCGAAGCAAAGTTTGAGCCTCTTCCGGAGAAGATAGAAAACAAAACCGTTTTTCGGTTTTAGGATCTAAGCCCATTTCTTCCACCGCCTGTCTGAACCGGTCGCCGTAGATGAAAATCTGATCGACGGCCGAGTGAAAAAACTTTTCTACCACCTGTCGATGGGCTACCGGTGAAATTTTACCCAGTTCCAACATATCTCCTACCACCGCCCAAACTTGATAGCCTCTTTGAGCCAGAAAATCCAAAAAACAGATCAACTTGAGATAAGAATGGGGATTGGCATTATACCAGTCATCAATTACCATGCCATTTTTGAAAAAAAGCACTCCTCCTCTTCCCCGAGGGAGTTTAACCTCTTTTAAAACACTTTGCAACCTTGCTCTGGAAATTCCACTATCCAAAGCAAAATGAACCGCCGGCAAAAGAAGAGAAGCAACTTCCGGGAAAAAAATCGGCGCTCGTAGGGTAAGTATTTCACCTTGCCAGGTTATTTCAAAAATACCCATCTTCTGTTCTAAATCCAGGCGAAAGTTACTTAACCTCAAATCAGAAGGATAGCTGCCTTTCCCAAAAAGAATCACTTCTTTTCCGGTTTGTTTCAATCTATCTTTTGCCATTTTCCAGAAAGGATTATCCACATTCAGATAAACTCGATTAGTTTTATCACTTACCAATTTAAGTTTTTCTTCTACCACCATTTCTTCAGTTTCCAGTTCCTGCAGATGGCCTTTCCCGAAAAAAGTAAAAACCACTATCTCCGGTTGAGTTAAAGTCTGCAAAATCGCCATTTCTCCCTTACAGCTAATTCCAGCCTCCAGAATATAAAAATCACTCTCCAAAGAAAAATTTGCCAGAGAATAGGCTACCCCCAAGGAAGTATTATAATTTCTGGGAGTAGCTTCTACCTTAAATTCAGCCGCAAGAAGCTGGCGAAAAAAGCTTTTACAACTGGTTTTACCCACAGTTCCGGTAATAGCAATTTTAGTCCCGCTTATTTCTTCCCGGGCCATTTTTCCAATTCGGATTAGAGAATCTCTGGAGTTATTCACCTGGAAAAAATAAAAATCGTGGGGAAAATCGGATATCGATCGCTCGGTCACAACCCCCCCTGCTCCTTTTCGCAAAACATCAGGGATAAACAAAGCACCATCGGTTTTACTACCCGGAAGAGCGACAAAAAGTTGCCCCGGTTGGCATTCCCGACTGTCAATTGCCACCCCCTCCAACCAGGAAGCTTTCCCCTCTATCACCATTTTAGGTTTCAAAATTCGAACCAATTGTTGAGGGTATAATCTCATCGTTCACCCTTCAGGATTTGCCAGGCTATCCAAAAATCATTATGAGGAACTACAAAGTCCTGATAAATTTGAAAACGCTCAGGACCTTTCCCGGCCAAAAGCACTACGTCACCTGTTTGCGCCAGGTTGAAAGCCTTACGAATCGCTTCTACCCGGTCAACAATAATCGAATAACATACTTTCTTGGTTTGAGCTACTTTCTTTACTCCCGAGAGAGCATCCTCAGCGGTGGCGAGCGGATCCTCCCCTCGAGGGTTATCGGTAGTTATGATACAAACATCACTATAGCGAGCACAAACTTCTCCCATTAAAGGTCGCTTAGCCCGATCTCGTTCCCCTCCACAGCCAAAAACTACAATTAACCTTCCCCGGGAAAGGGAACGGATTTGAGAAAGAATCTGTTCTAAACCATGCCAGTTATGGGCAAAATCAACGATAACCGTAAACTTCTGTCCGGCTTCAACCAGTTCCCACCGCCCAGGAACTTTCTGACAACTGGCCAAACCTTCCACCACTGCTTCCCAGGAAACTCCACTTCCCAGAGCAGTACTGGCTGCGGCCAGGGCATTCATAACATTATGAGTACCCGAAAAGGGGATTTCCACATTTTCTCTTCCCCAAGGGGTACAAAGAGAAAATGTGGTTTTTCTCCAACCAATTTCTATTTCCCGGGCCTGCACTTCCGCTTCCTTACCAGCACCAAAAGTCAAAAAAGGAACTCCTATCCCCGAATAGATTTTTCGGCAATTTTCATCATCACTGTTAAAAACTATTAATCGGCGGTAATTTTTCAACCTATTTTCTTCTACCTTCTCCAGAAGTTTCCTTTTACTCTGCAAATAGTGCTCAAAGTTGGAGTGAAACTCCAGGTGCTCGGGAACTAAATTAGTTACGGTTGCTACATCAAATTTTACTTCCTGTACCCGACCCAAAGCCAGTCCATGAGAAGAAACTTCTATCACTACCTGCTCAATTCCCGCCTCTCGGATAGCCGAGAGGTCACGTTCCAGATAGAGAGATTCTTCAGTGGTATTGGTAGCTTCTTCTTCCCTGACCCCAACCACATTTTTAACGGTGGTAAGCAAACCGCAGGCCTTACCTGTCTTCTCCAAGACACTCCGAAGTATAAAACAAGTGGTAGTTTTCCCATTAGTACCAGTTACTCCAAATACCTTCATAGCTGAAGAAGGAGCCTGATAAAAACGGCTGGATAGGGAAGCCATGGCTTCTCGGCTATTTTTAACTACCAAGACCGAGATCGGAGAGGAAAATTGATGTCTCAGGTAACGCTCATCTTCCACCACGAGCAAAGTGGCACCGTTTTTTACCGCCTGTTCAAGATAGCAGTGGCCATCCTGATGAGCGCCCCGAATAGCAAAAAAAACAAAACCGGGTCTTACTTTTCGAGAGTCAAGAGCTAACCCTGTAATTTCCTGCTGGTTATCAACCAGCTTCTGCTTGTAGCAGTTAGGCACAGCTTTCACTAATTCTTCCAACTTCAAAACACTCTAACCTCCGCATCCTCAGGGATTATATCAGTATAACGAAGGATTTGGGAAGCAATTTCTTGAAAAACCGGGGCGGCCACATCTCCCCCATAATACTCGCCTTCAGGTTCATCCAGTACCACTACAATTCCAAACCGAGGCTGAGGAAGAGGGAAAAATCCTACAAAGGAAGAAAAAAATCTACCCGGGGCATAAGTTCCATCTTCACCCGCTTTTTGGCCGGTGCCAGTTTTGCCGGCAATCTTAAACCCGGAAACATAAGCTTTTTTACCGGTTCCTTCTCGTACCGTTTTTTCCATCATCTCTAATATCAATCGTGCAGTCTCTCCGCGCACTACCTGCTTTTCTACAATAGGAGAAAACTCTTCAATCACTCTACCAGCAGCATCTTCTACCCGCATCACTAACCGAGGCTTCATCAGAATTCCCTCGTTGGCCAAAGCAGAAAGAGCTTGTAATAGTTGGAGAGGAGTAACTGCTACTTCCTGACCGATGGGGACCGCTCCCATAGATAGCAAAGACCAATCTCGGGGATTGCGCAATATTCCGCTTTCCTCTCCTACCAGATTTATCCCAGTTTTTTCTCCCAGACCAAACTGTTTTAAATAGTAAAATAACTTTTCCACCCCCAATTTCTGAGCAATAGTTATCACTCCTACATTGCAAGAGTTAATCAATACCTCTTCTAAGGTTTGTTCTCCATGAGAGTGAATGCATCGAACCCGGTGATTGTGAACCCTAATAGAACCGTTACAGCGAAATCGATCTCCGAGAGAAACCACTCCTTCTTCCAGAGCGGCAGCCATTACCAACGGTTTAATCGTAGAGCCTGGCTCAAACACCATAGAAATCCCTAAGTTTTTCCAACGCTCAGGAGGAAAAGCATTAAAAACCTGATTATCAAAAGAAGGACGAGAAGCCATAGCCAAAATGTCGCCGGTTTGAGGGTTGGAAACTATTACCGTAGCCGATTTTGCTTTGGTCCTTTCCATGGCTCGATCCAGAGCCTCTTCTACAAAAAACTGAATAGAACTATCTACAGTAAGAACTAAGTTGTTCCCGGGAGAGGGATCAACTCGTTGGACGGTCAAAGGAATTTCTCTTCCTAAAGCATCTTTCTCAAAAAAAGAATACCCTACCTTACCCACTAAATAATGGTCAAAAGTATACTCTATCCCTTCCAACCCCTGACGATCAGTACCGACAAAACCAATCAAATTACTAAAAAGAGGGGCCTGGGGGTAAAATCGAGCATAACTTAGAATACAGTCAATCCCCTCCAACCTTTCTCTTTCTATTTTTTGGGCTATATGTAAAGGAATCTGCTTATCCAGACAAACTAACCTTTCATCTACCGCTAAAAGCTGAAGGATTTCCTCGGTCGACAGTTCCAAAAAAGGAGAAAGCTTCTCGGCTACTGTTTCTGGATGATCGATGAGATAGGGATAAGCATATAACGAGGCTACTCCTATGTCTTTTGCCAAAACCTTTTGATTACGATCTATTATCATTCCTCGAGGAGGCAAAAGATTGTTTAATTCCAACCGGGAATGTATTAATTGTTGGTAGAACTGACCGTTTACGATTTGGGTAGAAATTAATCTAAATAGAATAACTATTAAGCAGGCGAAAAATACAAAAGCCAGAAAATTTGCCCGTTGGGCAAACTTTCTGGTCTTCACTGCCCACGATCCCCTTCCATCTCTGGTAAGCGATAAGCAATTTCAGAAGAACCGGCTATTTCTGCTACTTGATACCCGGCTACCAAATAAAGCGATTGCCCTTGAGGAATCATTCCTAACTCAGAAACCGCCAAATAATAAATTCTATCCAGAGAAGCAAGTTGAGCTACTTCCACCTCCAGTTTTTCCTTTTCCGCTTTGAGAACTTCAACTTTTTCTCGTTCCGTCTCCACTAAAAACCCTTTCTCCACCAGATGAGCCTGAAGCACCAGGTATAACAAGGATAGAAAGAAAATGAAAAAAAGTAAAAACGGCAGAAACCTTTTGCTCTTAACCATCGTCTTTTCCCCCTTTTCCCGTCTTTTTTTGTGCAGCTCGCAGGCGGGCACTACGAGCTCGTCGATTTTTTCTGACTTCTTCTTGAGAAGGTTGAACTGGACGAGGGGTCAAAATTTCAAAAGAGGGCTGATTTTTAAAAAAGTGTTTCACTATCCTGTCTTCCAAGGAATGGTAACTGATCACCACCACTCGTCCCCTTTCTGCCAGCAACCTGGAAACTTTTTCTAAGCCCTGAGACAATTCTTCCAATTCCCGGTTAACCGCAACCCGAAGAGCCATAAAAGTCCGAGTAGCAGGATGAATCCTACCCCTTCGAGTAGGAACTGCTTTTTCTACTATTCGGGCCAGTTTGGAAGTAGTATCAATTTTTTCTTGTCTCCGGTGAAAAACAATGGATCGAGCAATTCGACGAGAAAATCTTTCTTGACCAAATTGATAAATAAGATCGGCTAATTCTTTCTCCGGCAGAAAATTCACTATTAAAAAAGCGGTCTTTTCTGTTTCCGGATCCATCCTCATATCCAACCGACCTTCCTTCTGAAAACTGAATCCCCTCTCTGCCTCTTCTAACTGTCGGGTAGAAACCCCTAAATCAAAAAGAACTCCATTTACTTTCTCTATCTCCATTTGCCGAAGGATCTCATCCAGCTGAGAAAACCGGCCCTGAACTATCTGCATTCGGGGAGCAAAATCCTGAAGGCGTTCCCTGGACACCTTGATAGCTTTTGGGTCTCGGTCAATTCCCACCAAAACCACCCGAGGAGAAGTTCGACGCAAAATTTCTAAAGCGTGCCCCCCGTCTCCCAGAGTAGCATCAACATAAACTCCCTCCCTGGCTGTCAGAAGATACTGGCAAACTTCGTCCACCATAACCGGCTGGTGATAAACTTGATTTTCCATAACTAAAGACCGGTATCCACAATACTTTCAGCAATTTGAGAAAATTTATCCTCAAGGCCAGTTACATAAGGATCCCACAGAGATTCAGACCAAACTTCAAACCGGGCACCAACACCAACTACCACTACCTTATCCTTTATTTGGGCATAACCCCGCAAATAAGGGGGAATGATAATTCTACCCTGAACATCCATCTCTTCCCGAGAAGCGCTGGCCAGGAACACTCGAGCGAATTCCCGGGTTTCTTTCCGGGTAAGAGAAAGAGAGGAAATTTTCTGATACATTTCCTCCCAGGCATCTTCCGGATAAGCAAAGATACATCTTTCTACTCCTCGAGTGAGGAATAGAACCTTATCCAAATCCTTCCGGAAATTACTCGGAATGATTAACCGACCTTTAGTGTCAAGAGAATGGCGAAATTGACCTAAAAACAAAGTTCCCCTCCGTTTTCCTCCACTTTCCACCACTTTGTATCACATTGTTGAAAATATAATAGACCATTAAAGTCGGTTTGCAAATAGAACAGATGTTCTAATTGAGGGATAAAATTAACCCAAGTTGCGGATTTTTTCTTATCTATTTTCTCTTTAATCTTACGCCGTAGACTGTTGGAGGCCAACCGAAGCAATCCTGTAGTTGAAAAACGAGATCACCACACACGAGAGAAAACCGTACTCGCGATGACAAATCGAGGGGCCATTGTGCTAACAGAAAAAGAAAGGAGGTGATAAGGGGTTTACCCCCTATATTTCAGACTTGTGATAACGGTTAATTATAATGGATTTTGCGGTTAACTTAAATAACAGTATATCTTCCTTGGTAGTGAATTAGGGCTTTTTTAAGCTCTTCCCAGGTAGGAGCGGAGATAAAAAATTGGGTGGTAACCGAACCAATTTGGTCCAGAGAATGAGCATCAGAAGAAGAAACAAAATAATATCCGGTCAGCGACCAGTATTTTTGAACAAAAGCCACCCGTGAGGAAGACGATACCTCTAAAACTTTAAAATCAAGTCCGGGTGGGAGGAAACCCAAATTCTGAAGTAAACTGTAAGCTTTTCTATCTACATGGGCGGGAATTACCAGTCCACCACAGCCTCTGGCCTTTTTGGTTACAGTCTCAATACTTACTTGCAGGGGATAAGTCAGGAGATTAGATTTTTTTTCTATAATCTTCCCCTCTTCATCTACCACCCACTCTTCTCCCCATATATTCTGGTTTAGAGGCACAGTCGGGAGAAATTGCTGGATAAATTGACCGAATTCTGTCAAATTAGTCAGAGTAGGGAAAAAACAGAGCAGGTGAACTTCCTCCTGGGTTTCCACTTCTACTCCAGGGATTACCCATATCCCAAATTTTTTTCCTAAAGACAAAAGAGGAGGAACGTTCTGCCAAGCATTATGGTCGGTAAGGGCTATGATATCAATTCCCTTCTCCAGTGCTTCCAAAATAATGCAGGCCGGTAACATATCTCTTTCCGCACAGGGAGAGAGAACACTGTGCAAATGAAGGTCGGCAATATATCTCCGATTAGCCATCCCTCTTAGTTCCGGGAATTCCCAAGCCAGAAAGGACAGATACCGCTTGATAGCTAGTGAAATGGGTTCTAATAACGGTAATTTTTTCCGCCCGAGCTCGCTCCAGAGTATCGTTTTCCACTTCTGCCCAATTGGTTATAACTACACAAGGGATGCCTACTAAAGTGGCCACTGCTATAACATTGGGGTGAGACTGAATAGTTATCCAAACACTCCCATCATGGGCATTACCCATTACATCGCTCAGTAAATCCCCACAATAGCCACCAGTTAGTTCTGCTTCCATTTCTCCAGCGGCCAGCACTTCAGCTTGAAGGGGAGCTATGATTTCATTGACTTTCAACATTTTCTTTCTCCTTTTCCTCCTTGGGAGACATAGTTTGAGGCACTCTCTTGGCCAACTCGTAAATTTCCCTCGCTTTTTTCAAAAGTTGGTCACGCAGGAGAAAAGGACAGTCTATCTCCTGGGCTTTCCCCAAAATAACGTCTTCTGCCAGGGCTCGACAGGTGGGGGATCCACAAGCACCACAATCAAGTCCCGGTAGTTCCTCTAAAAACTTTTCAATCCTCTGATACTTTTCCAGTGCCTTTTTAAAGTCTGAGTCTAACTTCAAAACTTCTCGCACCTGATAAGGTCGGGCTCGAGTAAAAACCTGTTTTATCCTCCATTCATCCAAGTCCTGCTGAGAAATAGGGTGAAAAGTACCATACCTCTTAACCAAATTATTCACACTAACTTTAGCGATAAAAGGATTTTGTACAGCCAGCACCCCACCAATACAACCGCCAATACAAGCTTGGGCCTCACAATAGGTTACATTTTTAAGCTCACCCAGCTCGATTTTTTCTAAGACGGAAATCACCTGATGGATACCGTCAACTGCCATGTATTCCCCCTCACAAAGTGATTCCTGTTCTCCTCCAGAACGCCCCCAACCAATTCCTTTCCAGCTGGAAAGTTGAATGTCAGACCGATCGGGTAGCTGATCAATTGAATTGATTAAGCGAGCGTAAACAGAGGAAATAGATATGGCTCCATCAATTCGACTCAAGTTCTGTTCGCTCTGGCGAACTTCGGTTACTTTTGCCGGGCAAGGAGTAATAAAAAATAACCCTATTTCCTCGGGAGCAAAACCTTTTCGCATTGCCTCTAACCGGGCAATTTTGGATGCCACCCCCAGTGGAGATTCCAGAGGAAGAAGGTTGTCCAAAAGAGAGGGGAATTTTACTTCTATCAATCTTACCACTGCCGGGCAAGCTGAAGAAATAACCGGCCGGGTAATTTTTTTCTGACTTAAAAAGCGGTTAATTTCTTCCGCCAGTATCTCTGCCCCTCTTGCCACTTCAAATACTTGATCAAAACCTAAAGACAGCAGCCCGTTTAACATCTTTCCCAAGGGAGTATTTACCCTAAACTGAGCGTAAAAAGCAGGAGCAGGAAGGGCAATATTATAGCTAAATCTTTCCAGAGCCACCAGTGGATCAGTGCGAGCATATTTAGCATGGTTAGGGCAGGTCCTTATGCATTCCCCACAATCAATGCATCTTTCTTCATCAATCTGCGCCTTGCTGCCTTTCACTCGGATGGCTTCAGTCGGGCACTTTCTAATACAATGAGTACATCCTTTACACTTTTCCTCATCTAAGCGAACTGAGTGAAACCGAGCTTCCTGGTTCATGAAGATTTCCCACCCTTAGAAGGTTCAAGAAAAAACTCCATTTCCACCTTAGTTCCTTTCCCCATCTCGGTACTGATCTGCAAACGGTCAGAACACTTTTTCATATTAGATAAACCATATCCTGCTCCAAACCCCATTTCTCTAATATGGGGAGGGGCGGTAGAATAACCTTCCTGAAAAGCTAATTCTAAATCTGGAATCCCCGGTCCTTCATCGTCGATCACCACATATACCCGATCCGGATAAATCTCAGTTAGAAAAACTCCTTGATAGGCATGGATAACTACGTTCATTTCGGCTTCATAAACAGCGATAACTACCCGCCGATTAAAGGCCGGTGAAAAACCAGCTTGTTGTAAAATCTTTTTAACCTCGCTCGAAATATCACCTGCGCTTTGAAAATCTCCTCCGCTTATTTTTCGCTCAATCTTAATCAAAGGAGTATTATGAGCCATGATTAAGATTCGCTACATCCTCTCAACCCTTTAAGATACAAACGTCCACAGGATTCGTACATGGGGAGAGGGGTAGCCAAAAGCGGGATTTTTTTCAAAGAAGCCAACTCTACTGTCGAGGCATCAGGCTTCTTCCCCCTAACAAATACAATGGCAATTAAGTCGCTCATCTCGGCCGTTCGGATAACTTGAGAGTTAGTAAGACCGGTTAGCAGTAAAGAGTTTTCTTTAGTAAAAGCTAAAACATCACTCAACAGATCACTTCCACAAGCAGAAGAAGGTTCCCTATCCAACAAATCTTCACCAGTAAGTACCGTTGCTTCTAAAATATCTCTAATTTCTCGCAAATTCACTTTTAATTTTCCTCCTATTGACCAACAAAGACTTCAATGCCCTCATTTTTTAGTTTCTGAGCCGCCTGCTGGGCTTCGGCTTGTGAAGAAAAACCATAAATGCGTACCCGGTACAAACCTGAAACTGGCTCTGAAACCGCCGAAAAGCCTAATTCTCGGAGAGTATTAACCATTCGCTCAGCATTTTCTGAGCGAGAAAATGCCCCCGCTTGCACATAATATGTACCTTCAGAAGATGGAGGAGGACTGGTCGGCTGAGGGGGCGAAGCCACTTGAGGAGGAGAAGCAGATTTAGCCGGTTCCTCTACTTGGGGAACAACCTGGGCTGGAGGTGGAGGCTCTACCTCCGCTTGGGGAGTTATCTCTGCCGGAGGAGCCATTTCTTCTTCCAAGAATAGCTTCTCCAATTCACTTCTTAACTGGCTTTCCTCTTCCGAAAGGGAAAATTCGGCTTCAAGTGCCCTCTCTTCTGAGGGAAAAATCCCAGTTAATAGAAATTGAGTATACGCGTCAAGGTCGCCCCTGGCAGTAAAAAAGGCAAAAACAACCACTACCAATCCCCCGGCTAATAAAATCAATATTTCTATTAAATTTTTATTACGAAAAAGAGTAATCATTGAATCGTAATCGCCTCAACTAAATCAAATAATTTTTCTCGCTCGCGAGCGATCTCCTCCAAACGCCTGGTTTCTTTTTCTACTACTTCTCGCGGAGCTCTTTGCCGAAAAGCTTCATTATTCACCCGGGTCTCAACTCGTCTAAACTCTTGTTCCAAATTTTCAATCTTTTTCCTAAGTCGAGCCATTTCTTCCTGTAAATTAGCCAAGCCTTCCACCTTAAGATAAATATCCGCTCCTTTTGTTCTGCTAATCGCTGCCCCTTTTGGCCGGGTGATTGCCACTCCCCATTCGCTAACCACACTTTTAGCCAATCTTTCGATATAACCAATACTTTCGGCAAACTGTCCGGACAAAGAGTTGTCAGACAGATTAATCACCACTTCCACCGTTTCTTGTGGACCGATAGCTAATTCAGCTCGAAGATAGCGAATCTCCCGTATTATTCTTTGTACAAATTCAACAGCCTTTTCTGCCGAAGAGTCTACCCACTCACCGCGAGGTTCGGGCCAGGAAGCCACCATAATACTTTCTGACTCTCGAAGGGGAATATTTTGCCAGATTTCTTCTGTAATATAAGGAATAATAGGATGAAGTAATTTCAAAATGTTCTCCAAAAGGTATTTCAAAACATTCTGGGTTTTAATTTTTTCCTGGGAAGAACCCTGATATAAGTCCTGCTTGCTCCATTCCAGATACCAGTCACAAAATTCTCCCCACACAAAATCGTACAAGAGAGAAGCTACTTCGCCGAAATTAAACTGATCGAGCTCTTCTTTAACCCGAGCGATAACACTTTGCATCCGGGATAGAATCCAACGATCCTTAAGGTCCAAAGGCTGACGGGATAGATCAACCTGCTCAAAATCTTCCATATTCATCAACCCAAACCGAGCCGCATTCCATAACTTGTTCATAAAATTACGGGAAGCTTCGATTCTTTTCATAGAAAGGTTGATATCTCTTCCTTGAATTGTAAGCCAGGCCAGGGTAAACCGTAGAGCATCTATCCCACATTCCTTAGCCACTTCCAGCGGGTCGAGCGCGTTCCCCAAGGATTTACTCATCTTCCTCCCCTCAGCATCACGTACTAAAGGGGTAATATAGACTTTATGGAAGGGAACTTCGTTCATAAATTTAAGCCCCATCATAATCATCCGTGCCACCCAGAAAAAAATAATATCAAAACCGGTTACTAAAACATCGGTGGGGTAAAAAATTGCAAGCTCTTCAGTTTCATCTGGCCAACCTAAGGTGGAAAACGGCCAAAGAGCAGAACTGAACCAAGTATCAAGCACATCTGGATCCTGTTCAATCGGCCCCCCACAGTAAGGGCAACTATCTGGTTGGTCAGTTCGGGCAAAAACATGACCGTTTAATCGACAGTAAAATACCGGAATCCGATGCCCCCACCAAATCTGGCGAGAAACGCACCAATCTCGAATATTGTTCATCCATTCGAAATAAACCCGAGACCAACGTTCGGGAACAAAGCTTACTTTCCCTTCTTTTACCGCTCGCATAGCCGGTTCTGCCAGCTCCTTCATTTTTACAAACCATTGTTTGGAAACAAAGGGTTCAATAACAGTATCGCAGCGGTAACATCGGCCTACCGAATGGTTATAGTCTTCTATTTTTTCTAGGTAGTTGTTCTTTTCTAACTCTTGAATGATTTTTTCGCGGGCTTCTTCTCGGGAGAGACCGGCAAACACTCCTGCCTCCTGATTCATTTTCCCTTTAGAATCAATAACTTTAATCAAGGGAAGTTGATGTTTTTTCCCCAACTCAAAGTCATTAGGGTCATGAGCTGGAGTAACTTTTAGCACTCCGGTCCCAAATTGAGGATCAACGTATTCATCAGCTATAATCGGTAATTCTCTCCCCACCAAAGGAAGAAGAACTACTTTCCCTATCAAGTTTTGATACCGTTCATCCTGGGGATGAACTGCCAAAGCGACATCTCCCAGCATAGTTTCTGGACGGGTGGTCGCCACCAGTAAATACTCATTTGGGTTCTCTTTAAAAGGGTATTTTACATAATAAAGATGGGATGAATTTTCGGAGTATTCAACTTCAATATCAGCCAAAGCAGTTTCACATCGAGGGCACCAATGAACGATATATTCATCCTGATAAATTAATCCCTCTTCGAACAGCCGGACAAAAACTTCTTTTACTGCACGGGAGAGACCCTCGTCCATAGTGAAACGTTCTCGGCTCCAATCACAGGAAGCCCCCATCTTTTTCAACTGGTTGACTATTCTTTGGTGGTAATCTTCCTTCCATTGCCACACTTTTTCCAAAAACTTTTCTCTTCCCAAATCATGTCTGGTTAAACCATTCTGGGTTAGTTGTTTTTCCACTACATTTTGAGTGGCAATCCCGGCGTGATCTGTACCAGGAACCCAAAGTACTTTTTTACCCTCCATCCGTTTCCAGCGAGCCAAGATGTCTTGCAAAGTTAAATTTAAAGCATGGCCCATATGTAAATAACCAGTCACATTGGGAGGGGGGATAACCATAGAAAAAGGTGGGTGAGGAGAATCGATATCCGGGCTAAAGTATCCTTTTTCTTCCCAAAAGGAATACCATTTTTCCTCTATTTTTTCTGGCTCAAATACTCGAGGAAGGGATAGTAATCTGTCCATCGAGCTCTCCTTTCTTTATTCAAGCTGGTTCTTCTCCCACAAAGCCAGAGTCAGTTGGCCAAGGCAAAGCATTTCCTCCCAACACTATTTGTTCATCAATTACTATTTTTCGAGTATCTTTTCGGGAAGGAAGTTCAAACATAAGGTCTACCATCAGTTTTTCCATTATAGATCTAAGTCCTCTGGCCCCGGTACCTTTAGCCATAGCCTCCTTGGCAATCAACCTCAGAGCTCCCGGAGTGAATATCAGTTCTACTCCCTCCATGGCAAACAGTTTTTTATATTGGCGCACCAAACTGTTGTGCGGTTCAGTCAAAATCATTACTAACTCTTCTTCTCCCAAGGAATCAAGAGCACAAACAATAGGAATTCTACCGACGAACTCAGGAATCATTCCGTACTTAAGCAAGTCTTCCGGCTCAACCTGATAGATTAAATTGTCTTCCTCATCCCGGCTTTGGTTGAGTTCTTGAGAGCCAAAACCGACTTTTTTCTCCTTGACCCGACTGCCGATAATCTTTTCTAACCCAACAAACGCTCCCCCACAAATGAAAAGAATATCGCGAGTATCAATAGAAATAAATTCCTGATGGGGATGCTTCCTTCCTCCTTGGGGAGGAACGTTAGCCACCGTTCCTTCCAAAATCTTTAAAAGAGCCTGTTGCACCCCTTCTCCTGACACATCTCGGGTAATAGAAGGACTTTCTGACTTACGAGCAATTTTGTCAATCTCATCAATATAAATAATTCCTTTTTCCGCCTTTTTTATATCAAAATGAGCGTTTTGAATAAGCCGTAGGAGAATATTTTCCACATCTTCTCCTACGTATCCAGCTTCGGTAAGTGTAGTGGCATCAGCAATGGCAAAAGGAACATTGAGAAAACGGGCCAGAGTCTGAGCTAAAAGGGTTTTACCGCAGCCAGTCGGCCCAATCAACAAAACATTACCCTTTTCCAGCTCCACCTCATCTTGGTCAGAAACAGAGGTAATTCTTTTATAATGATTGTAGACGGCAACCGACAAAACAACCTTTGCCCGTTCTTGGCCCACCACATATCGATCGAGAAAAGATTTAATCTCCTTCGGAGAGGGCAACTCGTCCAAAGCCGGAGAATCACTTTTTCGACCATCATCTTTGATAATCTCATTACAAAGTTCTACACAGTCATTACAAATATATACTCCTGGGCCAGCAATCAGTTTACGTACCTCCGACTGACTTTTTCCACAAAAAGAACAACATAATTTCCCTTTTTCCTCTTCAAAACGTCCCATACAGCTACTTCTCCCTTTTTAAGTTATCCGGGTAAAGAACCCGGTCTATCAAACCATAATCTTTAGCTTCCTCGGAAGACATAAAAAAGTCCCGTTCGGTATCTTTTCTAACTCGGTCGATCGATTGACCGGTATGGGAAGCCAGGATTTCGTTCAACTTCTCTCGGATTTTAATCATCTCTCGAGTGTGAATCTCAATATCGGTTACTTGACCTTGCGCTCCTCCCAAAGGCTGGTGAATCATCACCCGCGAATTAGGTAAGGCCATCCTTTTACCTTTAGTTCCGCAAGCCAAGATAACTGCTCCTCCACTTGCAGCTTGTCCAATACAGATAGTCGCTACATCCGGCTTCACATACTGGATAGTATCATAAATGGCCATGGTGGCGGAAACCGAACCACCGGGACTATTAATATACAGATTAATATCTTTTTCCCGGTTGTCCGCTTCTAAAAATAAAAGTTGAGCAATAATCAAATTTGCCACGCCATCATCTATTTCCGTTCCCAAGAAAATAATTCTATCCTGCAGAAGACGGGAATATATATCATAAGCCCGCTCTCCTCGCGGAGTTTGTTCTACCACTACCGGCACCAGGTAGTTTTGTAAAAAATCTTTTTTTCGGTTCACACTACCATCTCCTCTTCCGGAGATTTCAACTCTCTCCACTGATCAAAATTCAAAACCTCATCTACTTCCTTAACTTGGATCCGTTTTTTCAACTCTTCTATCATTTTTCGATGACGAATATTATCTTCAACATCTTCAATTTTGTTATTCCTTTCCAAAATAGCTCGAACCTCCTCTACTTTTTTGTCCAATCGTTCGGCTATTTTACCCACTTCAGCTTCAATTTCCTCCTGGCTAACTTCAATTCCAACTTCTTCAGCGAATTTCTCGAGAACAAAAAATTGGGTCATCTGTCGCTGGGCAGTTTTCCTCATATCCTCTTCTAAGGAGGCAAAATCCAAATCATTAACCTCTAAATATTGTTCCAGCGTCAGGTCGTCTCTTTCAAGTTCCTTTTTAAAGTCATCTATTAGCCGACGAGTTTCTGTTTCGAGCAACGGCTCAGGAAGGGTAATCTCCGACTTATTACATAGTTCCACTAATGCTTCTCGCTCTAAACGGTCTTCTATCAAATCACGAGCCATATCTTGTAAGACTTCTTTAATTTTTTTCTTTAAATCTTCTATCGATTTAAACTCTTCTCCTAATTCTTCCAAAAATTCATCATCAATTTCGGGGATCTTCTCTTTCATGACCGCTTGCACTTCAAACTGTATTTCATCCTCTTCGTCATCTTCTTTTAAAGTAATAGTTTTTTGTTCTCCCTTTTTCATGCCCATTACCGCTCGGTTAAGTTCAGTCCCTGCATCTGAAGGGTCGGCTACTACCATCTGTTCTTCTTCCCCCACCTTGATTCTTACCAAATCACCTTTCTTTGCTTCCTCTTCTGTTTCTTCCCAGGTTTTCTGTGATTCCTGCAAGCGTTTTAATTCCTTTTCCACATCGGAATCTCTAACTTCTAACTGATATTTTCGAACTTCTAATTGCTCTAAAGGCGGTAAGGTTACCATTGGCCGCTCAATAAGGGTTAACCGAAAAATTAGAGGTGCATCTTCTTCTACCTGTACCAAATCCAACTCCGGTTCCCCGATAATGTCAATTTCTTCTTGCCTTAAAACCTCTTCTGCCACCTGAGGAACAATTTTTTGGACTAAATTATCAAGGACATAGCCTTCTCCTAAATAAGTTCTAATAATACCCCGGGGGGCTTTACCCTTGCGGAAACCGGGGATCAAGACTTTCTGACGAAGTTCCCGATATAATTCCTCCAAAGCATGCTCAACTCGCTCTTCTTCTACTGTAACTTCGAGCTCAACCACGTGTTTTTCTTTCTCTGTCCTATTTACTTCAACCATTTATCGATTCACCTCTCTGTGAATTTACCGGGAAAATTCAACCACTGAGTTCTAAAACTATTCCCAGTTAAAGTCGATTAATCATTTTCTATTATAGCAAAATAATCAATTAATAATCTAACACTCAAACCATACCACCTAATATTACCTGATTTTAGTTTACTAATCTACCCTACACTATAAGGGGGGGCAAGCCCCCTATAACCCCCGAAAAAACAAAACAAATCAAATCAAATATAAAAAGATAAATACTAACCGAGGAAGGAAAAACAGACAGCCTACGGCGTAAACAAAAAAACAAAAAATAAAAGACAAA
>JASGLU010000072.1 GCA_030156825.1 Candidatus Atribacteria bacterium
CTACACGGAATAATAAGCTCATAACAGATAACCCAACCCTTATAACCCCCCTAAAAACATAGAAGAAAAAACAGAGAAGAAGATGATAACGCTGGGAGAGAAGATTATAAGCGGTTTTGCGGAAGACTATAAACAGGCCAGTAGTGTTTGAAAACACTTACTGGCCTTCTCCTAATAAGCATAGAGCCGGCCATAAGGGCGAGTGGTGAGCGGAAACACTCGCATCCAATCTTTTGGCAAAAAATCGGGCAAATTAATTTTCAAATCTCCACTATATTCTTCTAAATAATTATTAATCTCTCTTAATTGTTCTTCGCTAACTTCTTCTATGCCTATCCCTTTTCCCACCTGTTTTTCAGTTAGCTTACCCCGGATAAAGATTGTTCCCCCATGCATCCCTGACGCAATAAACTTTCCCACCGGAGAACAACCCTTATCTAATCCTAAACCCAAAACCAAGATTAAGCCTCCCGCCATATACTCACCTAAAAAATCCCCGGTGGTTCCTCCCACAACGATTATCGGGTAATCATCTTCATAAGACTTCATATGAATTCCGGCCCGATAACCTACACTTCCTTTTATCCAGATCTTCCCTCCCCGCATAGAAAGGCCAGTTATATCTCGAGCATCCCCTTCTACGATTATTTTACCCGCATTCATAGTATTACCGGCCCCATCCTGGGCATTGCCCTTCACTCTTATAGTGGCACCATCCATAAACATCCCCAAATCATCACCCGGGGTGCCTCTTACCTCTATATAGCCGCTACCGGAGAGCGTTCTTCCGATATACCTTTGTCCGTTTATTCGCTCCAGAATAATTTTTCTTTCCCCTGTGTTCCACCATGCCTCTACCATAGCGTTAACTTCTCGGTAATGCTTTCCCCGACAGTCCAAAAGCTTCATACCTCAATACTTGCTCCTTCCACCAGATGTTTTCTATATTCGGCAGGCAAATTAATCATTCCAAAATCTTCTTTGAGCAATCTATCTTTAAAACTTTCTACTTTAACCTTTTGTCTTATAAGGTTTATATATACTCCCGCTTTTTCTATCCTGTTTACTAAAATCACCCCTACCAAATATCCGTCTTTTAAAACCAATTTTCGATAACTATCATCGCTAACTGTAGTCAAAAACTCAAAATCTCCGGCTGGGGGGTTCACTAAACCAGCAGAAACCAAAGTCACCTCGCCCACACTCACCGTATTTACCGGCAAACTCCCGGGGTAAGAAAGCCGGTTTCCTGCCATATTTTCCCCGGCAATTTTTCCCTGTTTCACCGCTTCCGGCCATACGGCAACCACATTCCGCTCACCGGTAATTAAATTTTTAGTTTCCGCTACATCGCCAGCTGCAAAAATACCCGCTCTTTTTGATTCTTGAAACTCATCCACTATAACCCCTCTTCCCAACTCTATTCCCGAACCTTGGAGCCAATCTATATTAGGATGCACCCCAATGGCCACTACTGCTAAATTGCCGGGAAGATATTTTCCGCTTTGCAAAAGAGCTCCTGACAGCTTCCCCTCCCGGCTTTGAAACTCCGAAACGGTGTCTTCCTTTATTACCTCCAATCCTGCCCGCTCGAGCGCTTTCTCTAAATAATAGGAACCTCTTTCGTCTACCATATTTTGCAGTAAACGATTGGCTAACTCTACCAGGGTAATTTTAACCCCCAGCTCCATAAAAGCTTCGGCCGTTTTGAGACCGATAAAACCTCCGCCCAAGATAGTTACTCGCTCTCCCTCTTGGAATTTCATAAATTCCCTTATCTCTTGCATATCCCGAGGAGTGGTAAGGGTAAACACCCCCGTCACCTCCCGGCCAGGAATAGGTGGAACAATAGGCAAACCACCGGTAGCAATTAGCGCTTTTTCAAAAACAAAACTCTCTCCACTGGCTAAAATAAGGCGGTTATTTTCTCTCTCTAATTTCTTTGCTTCCCCACCAGGTACTAACTCCAAATCTAAGTTCTCCATCCACCCCGAGCGGTAGTCGATGGTGCTAACTTTATTACCTAAATAATAGGTAATAAGAGGAGGGGAATAAACACCATTCTCTTTAGTGAGAGCTACTATTTTACCGTTTCTATCCCTTTCCCGGATAGCTCGAGCACACCACCAACCGGCTACCGAAAAACCAACCAAAAGATAACGGGTTTTAATATCACTCATAAGCCAGGGCCTCGTTAGGACAATTTTTCACACAAACTGGTATTTCTTCCCCCCGGCACAGGTCACATTTACTGGCCACCTTTTTAGTCTTCCTCTCTCTCTGAATCACGCCCAGGGGGCAACTCATAATACACATCCAGCATCCTATGCATTTGTCCTCATCACATAAAACCGCCTGGGTTTCTTCGTCCCGATACATAGCTCCGGTGGGACAATTTTCCAAGCATGGGGCATCATCACAATGGCGACACTGCAGAGCGAAAGATAAATAACCCTCTTCCTCCACTCTAACCCGGGGCAGGGAACGAGGCTCTTCCCCTCGAAAAGCTTTAATAATTTTTCCACTGCGGGAGTGTTTTACCAGGCAGTTTATCTCGCACAACCGGCAACCGATACAATACTCTTCATGAATACGAATTCTTTTCATTTTCTCACCATCCTTCTCCGGCCGCTTTCACTCCCAGAATTTCCCGCTCCTCTCTGCTCAAACCCACTGCTCGCAGGTGTTCTCTATTTCCCCGCAGACTCTCTAAGGCATTCACTCCCATACCACCCAACATTTCCTTAATTTCGGCCGACCAGGCGTGCAAAAGGGCAACTAATCTCCTTTTCCCGATATTAGGGTTTAGTCTTTTAGTGAGATAAGGGTCTTGGGTGGCAATCCCCCAGTTGCATTTTCCGGTGTAACATTTCTGACAGAGATGACAGCCTAAGGCTACCAGAGCGGCCGTGCCAATATAAACCGCATCAGCTCCCAGAGCAATGGCTTTTATGATATCGGAGCTGGAGCGAATACCGCCAGCGATAACTAAAGACGCCCGGTGGCGAATCCCTTCCCGCCGCAAGCGCTCGTCCACCTGGGCTAAGGCCAGTTCAATTGGAATCCCCACGTTATCCCTGATCACTTGCGGAGCCGCCCCTGTTCCTCCTCGAATTCCATCAATGGCTACTATATCCGCTCCAGCTCTAACCACTCCGGAGGCAATAGCTGCCACATTATGCACCGCAGCAATTTTCACCGAAACTGGCTTTTTATAATTGGTGGCTTCTTTAATGGCCAAAATCAGCCGCTCTAAGTCCTCTATAGAATAGATATCGTGATGAGGAGCGGGAGAAATAGCATCGCTTCCCACCGGGATTTTCCGGGTGCGAGAAACATCGGGAGAAACTTTTTCCCCCGGGAGGTGTCCTCCAATTCCTGGTTTAGCTCCTTGCCCGATTTTAATTTCTACTGCTGCTGCCGCCCGAAGGTATCCGGGGTGCACTCCAAACCTACCTGAGGCCACCTGAACAATGATATTACCTCCAAAAAGGTAAAAATCGGGGTGCAGACCTCCTTCCCCACTGTTACAGAAGGTACCAATCTCTTGGGCTGCCTCTGCTAAGGAGCGGAAAGCATTATAACTGATAGAACCATAGGACATAGCAGAAAACATGATCGGAACGCTCAGTTCCAATTGAGGAGCTAATTGAGTTTTTAAAACCGGGGGCTCTTCTTCCCAGTCTGTGTCCAAGAACTCCTCTTTTCTTCCCAAAAAAGTTTTGATCTCAATCGGCTCCCGCAAAGGGTCAATTGAGGGGTTGGTCACCTGACTGGCATTTAGCAGCAGATGATCCCAGTAAATAGGATAGTCCTCGGAACACCCCATCCCGGTGAGCAATACTCCTCCGGTTTCTGCTTGTTTATAGAGATTGCGAAGATGGTTAATGCTCCAGTTAGCGTTAGGCCGCATCCCTGCCTCTTTCTTAGTTACTTCCAGGGCACGAGTAGGACAGAGAGTAACGCAGCGCTGACAACCCACACAGGTTTCCTCCTGAGAATATACCTGGTCGTCTTCTTCGTCATAGATATGAACATCATTAGCACACTGCCGGACGCAAACCTGGCAGGCAATGCATCTATTTTCATCCCGCACCACTTTAAACTCCGGAAAAAGCAAGCTCTTGGCCATAATTCACCTTCTCTCCTAATTTGCCCCAGATTGTTTCTCCTCCCTGAAAAGGAACAAGCCGATCCAGCTCCGGAGATATTTCTCGCAGGGCACACTCTTCACTGGCTAAATAAAAAGTCTCTTCTCTCCAGCCGGCTACCATGGGGCGGAGTTTTATCCGATCTACCATGCCCAACATACCGCCCTCAAAACCGACAATGATGCTAAACGGCCCGTTAAGCAGCGCACCACCATAAGTTATCCGCATCGCTCGGTAAAAACTTTTTTCCGGCTCATCCATATCCTCGATATCCGACCAAAAAGGACTGGCCAGGGCTGCTTTTAAATAGGGAAGGGGAAGATGATGTTTTCTCATTAACAAATCCACCAAATAGGCAATGACTTCCGTATCGGTTTGCAAATTACAGAAGTAGCCAAAATTTTGGAGATAGCGGCGGTTTATACCATAAGAAGAAATTTCCCCGTTGTGGACCACCGACCAAGAAAGGAGACCAAAAGGATGGGCCCCTCCCCACCAACCCACACTGTTGGTGGGAAAACGGCCATGGGCAATCCAGCAATAAGCTTCGTATTCTTCCAGGCGAAAGAAACGTCCGATATCTTCTGGATAGCCTATCCCCTTAAATATTCCCATATTCTTACCACTGGAAATAACGTAAGCCCCCTCCACTCGAGAGTTGATATCCATAACCATTTGCACTACTTCGTCTTCTTCTTGGGCTTTTTCTCCTTTAAACCGCAAAAAATATCTCTTAAACAGAGGGTGATCCCCTATCTCTTTACTTTTTCTTACCGGTATAGCTTCTACTCTTTCTATAGAAAACTTCTTCTTCAGTATCTCTTCTACTTCGCTTTCTTTGCTTTCCTTATCATAAAGGAGATGAAAAGCATAGAGATCGGAGAATTCCGGGTAAATGCCATAGGCGGCAAAACCACCACCCAAACCATTAGACCGCTCATGCATCACGGCGATAGAACGGATGATGGCCTCACCCGATATTCTCTTTCCATCCTGGTTGAGGATACCCGCAACCGCACAACCTGATGGCACATAAAAATCTTCTCTCATAGAAAAAACCTCCTAAAGAATGGGAAGATACTTTTCAATTTCATAAGGATGGACTATGATCCGATATTCGTCCCATTCCACCAGCTTACTTTGAATCAGAAAATCGAAAATGTGGTCTCCCAGGGATTCTCGCAAAATTTTGCTTTGAGAAGCAAAATCAATGGCTTCCTTCAAGTTTCCAGGGAGAGAATCAATCTTCAACCGTTCCCTCTCCTCCTGGCTCATATGATAAACGTCTTTTTCTATAGGTTCGGGCAACTCATAATTTCCCTCTATCCCGGCCAGTCCGGCTGTCAGCATGGCGGAAAAAGCCAGATAGGGATTGCAGGCCGGGTCCGGATTACGCATCTCAATCCGAGTGGCTTTCTCTTTACCTGGCTTATACATAGGCACTCGAACCAAAGCCGAACGGTTTCTCCTGGCCCAGCAGATATACACCGGGGCTTCATATCCCGGAACTAATCGTTTATAAGAATTAACCCACTGATTAGTAACCAGGGCAATTTCTTTAGCATGACCCAAGATACCGGCAATATATTTTTTAGCCACGTCTGAGAGAAAATAAGGGTCCTGAGCATCAAAAAAGGCATTTTTATCTCCCTGGAAAAGAGATTGATGGGTGTGCATACCAGAACCATTTATCCCCATAACTGGTTTAGGCATAAAGGTGGCATAAACTCCATATTTTTGAGCTATTTCTTTCACTACAATACGATAAGTCATAACTTGATCTGCCATCATCAGAGCATCAGCATAACGGAGGTCTATTTCGTGCTGAGAAAAAGCTACCTCGTGATGACTGTACTCCACCCGGATTCCCATCTCCTCCAGGGTGCGGATGGTATCTCGACGCAGGTCAGAGGCGGCATCCAAAGTAGTAAGGTCAAAATAACCTCCCTGGTCGAGCGGGAGGGGTTCCTTATCGTTTTTAAAATAGAAAAATTCCAACTCCGGTCCCAGGTAAAAGCTAAAACCTTTCTCCTTGAGCCGCTCCAGGTTTCTCTTTAATATATAACGGGGGTCACCATCATAAGGGGAGCCGTCAGGGTTTAAAACATCACAAAACATTCTTCCTACTTTTTCCTCCCCACTTCTCCAGGGAAGAATTTGGAAAGTAGTGGGGTCAGGTAGAGCAATCATATCGCTTTCATCTATTCGAGCAAACCCTTTGATAGAAGAACCATCAAAGCCCATTCCTTCCTGAAGAGCATTTTCTAACTCTTCAATAGGAATGGCAAAACTTTTTAAACTTCCTAAAACATCAGTAAACCATAACCGAATAAACTTCACCCGATTTTCCTGACAGAAATTAATTACTTCTTCTTTACTTTTTAATTGGCAAGCCATCTTAAGAAAACCTCCCTGATTTAAAGTAATAAAAAAAGGCGCTCTACCCCGACATCGGGACAGAACGCCTCTGTTCTATATTTACCCTTCTTTAGGTTAAAATTTAAACTCGATAAAAAAAGGCGTTCCCGGTAAAGGAACGCCTTCGTTCTATTGCACCCTCATTGGTGTGCGCTCATTTTATTACAAACCATGTAACCTGTCAATAGAAATTTGGCTCTCGCGTAGTTATTCTGTGATCAACTCTCCTGTAGAGGTCTTTCACAGAGTATTAGTGGTGTTCCCGATAAAGGTAAAAAAACATACTTCTTAAGGTTTATCTTAACCAATTGCTTTTTCGCCTCGCTCACCCGTTCTGATTCTTATACATTCTGGCAAATCCAATACAAATATTTTGCCATCGCCAATTCGTCCCGTTCTAGCTCCCTTAATGATAGCTTCCACCGTAGGATCTACAAAGTCATCATTAACCGCAATTTCTACTCTTACCTTCTTAAGAAGGTTTACTTCATGGATAATTCCTCTATAAGTTTCAGTGTAACCTTTTTGTTGGCCACAACCCAAAGCGTTGGTAACAGTCATCTTAAAGATATTGGCGTCATAAAGTGCCTTCTTAACATCTGGGAGCTTGTATGGCTGTATCATAGCAATAATTAATTTCACCCTGGTTACCCCCTGTTCATTCTACTCAGTAGTAAATATCTGAAAACCAGCATAAGACTCCATGCCATGCTCGCTGATATCTAACCCTTTTAACTGTTCTTCATCGGAAGCTCTTAAGCCTATAGTCTTTTTAACAATGTAGAAAAGAACGAGTGCCGAACCAAACACCCAAGCAAATACGGAAAATACACCTATTAATTGGGTAAGTAGCTGTGATAATCCTCCTCCGAAAAAAAGTCCATTTATTGCACCTATACCACTTGCTTCACCATAAACAGCTTGGGCAAAAAGACCTACTGAAAGTGTTCCCCAAGTTCCACAAACTCCATGAACCGATATTGCGCCTACGGGATCATCTATGTGGAGCACCTTGTCAATAAATTCAATGCTCAAGACAACTAAAATCCCAGCAACCGCACCAATAATGATAGCAGAAAATGGTGAAACAGAGGCGCAAGGAGCAGTAATGCTTACTAATCCTGCTAGCACGCCGTTTAGAGCCATGCTGGTATCGGGTTTTCCGAATCTTACCCAGGCGGTAAACATAGCAGTGATAAATCCTGCAGCAGCAGCCAAATTAGTAGTTACTGCAATGGTAGCGATACTCAAATTTGTGCCGGCCAGAGTACTTCCGGGATTAAAGCCAAACCAGCCAAACCAAAGAATGAATGTTCCCAGGGTAGCTAATGGAATATTGTGACCGGGAATAGCATTGGAGGTTCCATCATTATTATATTTACCCAATCTTGGTCCGATAAGAATTGCACCAGCCAAGGCTGCCCAGCCACCAACTGAATGAACAACGGTTGAACCGGCAAAATCTATAATACCCCTATTCCCCAGCCAGCCGCCTCCCCAAATCCAGTGGCCCACTACAGGATAGATTAAAGCGCATATAACAAACGAGTAAACCAAATAGGCATGGAACTTTACTCTTTCAGCCAGTGCTCCTGAAACGATAGTTACTGAAGTAGCAGCAAACACTACCTGAAACATCCAGTAGGCAAATTGCCATAATCCCTCACTAGTTGAAGGATTCGCGCTACTTAAGAAAAATCCACTTGTGCCAAAAAGTCCTAATTTATCTGTGCCAAACATTATTCCAAAACCAACCATCCAGAAAGCAATTGAGCCAACACTAAAGTCCATAAGATTTTTCATCAAAACATTAACGGCATTTTTTGCTCTGGTAAATCCCGTTTCTAACATGGCAAACCCTGCTTGCATAAAGAAAACTAAAAAGGCTGATATAAGCGTCCAGATTGTGTCAATTGCTACCGCATTAGTTGCTGCTGTTGACTCATCAGCAAAGGCAAAAAAAGGTGAGAACATAACCATTAAGGTGGCTAAAATTAAAATCTTGGGTACTAAATTTAACATTCTCACGAGCATTTTCTTTCTCCTTTCCCAAGGCTAAAAGCTGAATACCAATACAAATACTCTGCAAGATTTATCATCTTGATTATCATCATCTGACACTTACAGATTTCCAAAAGAAAGAGTCTCATCTTTCTTGGCCGCTGACAGATTATGTTCTAGTATTTTTCATCTTGAGTTTCACCTCCTCTCTTATCGAGTAGAAAATAAAAAGGCGCTCAATTTTGTTTGCCTGCCATCATGGCATCAAATTGAGCGCCTTTACTCAGATAAATATCTACTTTTTAATTAACTCTGCAAGGACAGAATGTCCCTTTTTAGAACACCTGTGTTCCAAAAAAAAGCGCCTCTTTAGCAGCTATGCTACCAAAAGGACGCCTTTATCCAGCCCTTCCAATCATAGAAGGGAAATCTAACAGAAAAAAAGCACTTAAAACAATATCTTTCCTTTTCATTAAGCACTAACCTTGTGCTTTACTTCCACAAAACTAGCTGCAGAATATCACAAGCTACCAAGTCTGTCAAGAACCCGTGGGCTCTATGTCAAATTGTGTGGAAACATTCTCTTGATGGTATGAATCCCAGTAACATCTTTCTCCAGTACACCTCTACATTCCTCAACCCATAAGAT
>JASGLU010000073.1 GCA_030156825.1 Candidatus Atribacteria bacterium
TTCCTGGTAAAGATTTACAGCTCGGGTTAACGAGAAAATAGGTGGAATCTTACTTCACCAGCTAATGCGACCGAAGGGAACGAAACCACCCTTTGGTTTATTCTCTCAGCCTTAATTCATGGAATGATTGTCAAAGCAACAAACCGAGGGAACCATTACAGACCGGCAGTCATAGGCTCAGCCGACCAAAGGGCAGAAAAAGAATGCCAGAATTAGCTCTGCTCACTTCTCAGCTAAAATCTAACCCTTAAAAATAGCTTATCTATCGCTCCCAAACTTCTTTGCCCAGTCCCTGGTCGGGCAAAATCGGATAATCACCGGTAAAACAGGAAAAGCAATAATTATCACCCGGCGGCAAAATGCTGGCTTTGAGCCCATCGATATCTATATAGCGCAGACTATCTAATTTTAAAAAATTCTTAATCTCTTCTGAATTCATCCGGTTTGCAATCAGCTCTTCTTTGGTAGGAAAATCAATTCCGTAAAAGCAAGGAAAACAATGGGGGGGAGAGCTCACTCTCATATGAACTTCCCGAGCTCCGGCTTTTTTTAAAGTAGCAATCCGTCGGCGAGAGGTATTTCCCCGAACAATCGAATCCTCAACCACAATAATCCTTTTTCCCTTAATAACTTCCCTTACTGGGTCTAATTTCATTTGCACCGCTTGCTTCCGCGCTTCCTGGGTGGGCCGAATAAAAGTTCTACCCACGTAGGGGTTACGTATCATTCCTAACTCAAAAGGAATTCCTGTTGCTTGGGCAAAACCCAAAGCAGCGTATATTCCTGAATCCGGAACGGGAACTACCAAATCAGCTTCTTTGTCCTCTTGTTCGGCCAGAGCTCGTCCCATATTTTTCCTCACCTGATACACACTGTTTCCAAAAACCAAGCTATCTGGACGGGCAAAATAGATAAGTTCAAAAACACAAAAAGCTTTACGGGGAGAAAAAGCGTAAGAAAAAGAGCGAGGACCCTGAGAATCAATAATCAACATTTCTCCCGGCTCTATTTCCCTCACCAAGTCCGCTCCTAAAACTTCAAAAGCACAGCTTTCGGAGCTAATTAAATAGCCACCATCTAATTTTCCCAAACAAAGCGGTCGAAAACCCCAGGGATCTCGAACTGCAATCAACTTATCTCGGGAAACAATCCCTAAGGAAAAAGCCCCTCTTACCTGCCACAGGGCTTCTTTCACCGCATCCTCAAAACTATCAAAACCACTCTGGGCAATAAGGTGCAAAATCAGCTCGGTATCCATAAAAGACTGGAATACCGCTCCTGAACGCCTGAGTCTCTCAGAAACGGTAATCGAGTTAGCCAGATTTCCGTTGTGAGCAATACCTACGCTCCCGAAACGAGAATCCCCTACCAAAGGCTGAATATTTTTAACCGAAGAGGAACCAGTAGTAGAATAACGCACATGCCCGAGAGCAATTGAGCCCGAAAGTCGCTCGAGGTCAGCTGGAGCAAAAACCTCGCTCACTAAACCCATGCCTTTGCGTTCACACACCGCTTTTCCATCAATTGTTACTATGCCGGCACTCTCTTGACCCCGATGCTGGAGAGAAAAAAGACCAAGGTAGGCAATTTCTGCCGCATTTGGTAAACCATAGACTCCAAAAACTCCGCATTTTTCTTTTGTATCCATCATAAACAATGCTCACCTACTAAGGTTTCACTATTTAATGCCCCTTCACAAAAGAGAAGAAAGGGCATCCGTCCACAACCGGGCAATTTTATCCACTTTGGTCGAAATTAAAACCCGACTACTTTTTTCAACCACCAGCTTATCACCCCCGGTTTTACCTAAAACCCGAGCAGGAATCTCATATTTCTCACAAATCGACTGCACCTGCGCAAGACAAGCGGGTGAAACCGAAACCAAGGCTCGGCCACAACTTTCTCCAAAAAGCAGAGCGTCTTCCCGCATAGAACCCAGACTTTCCAGCTCTACTTTGACTCCCATTGCTTGTTCACCGGTGACACAACCCTCTACCAAAGCCAGTGCTAAACCACCTTCACTCAAGTCAAGTGAAGAAAGTAAAAGCCCCCGGGAAACCAAATCGAGCAAAAGGTTTTGCAACTTCCTTTCTGTCTCCAAGTTTACCTCAGGCGGAGGACCAACTTCCAATCCAAACATCAGTTGCAGATATTCACTACCTCCCAGCTCTTCTTTGGTGTCACCTAAAAGAATGACCCAGCTTCCCTCCTGAGTAAACGAGGAAGATATCGCCCGATTTACATCCTCAATTATCCCTACCATACCTATGGTTGGAGTGGGATGAACTGCCCCTTGAGGACTTTCGTTATAAAAAGAAACATTGCCACTAACCACTGGTAAGCCAAAAAAACGAGCGGCTTCGGCCAAGCCTTTAATCGCTTGCACAAACTGCCAGTAGCGGTCTGGCTTTTGCGGGTTACCGAAATTTAAGCAATCGGTGATTCCAGCTGGCCGAGCACCGACAGAAGCCAAATTTCGAGCGGCTTCGGCCACTGCTATTTGTGTTCCCCGGTAAGGATCGAGGTAACAGTATACAGGGTTACAATCACTGGTCACTCCAATTCCCCACTTTTCGTCTTTAATCCTTAAAATCACCGTTCCTGACCCGGGAAGAACAACGGTGTTAGTTTGCACCATATGATCATACTGCTCGTATACCCAGCGGCGAGAAGAAAGGTTAGGGGAAGAAACCATCTTGGTAAGTACCTCTCCCCAGTCAGAAGGAGGAAAAATTTTTCTCCAGCGAGCATCATTAACTTCGTCCAGATAAGCAGGTTTAATTTGAGGAGGATCATATACCGGAGGCTGGGTAAGTGCCTGAGCTGGAATTTGCGCTACAACTTCTCCCCTCTGCTTTATCACCACTTTATCCTGAGTTATCACCCGACCGATAGTTGCCGCTTCCAGTCCCCATTTATGGAAAATATCGATCACCTGCTGTTCGTGTTCTTTGTCTACACAAAGAAGCATTCGTTCCTGGGACTCAGACATCATAATTTCCCAGGCTTCCATATTTTCTTCTCTCACCGGAACCCGATTCAGGTCAATCTCCACTCCACATTCACCAGAAGCAGCCATTTCACTGGATGAACAGGTAAGTCCGGCTGCTCCCATATCTTTTATCCCCAGCACATAGCCACTTTCCAAAGCTTCCAGAGTAGCTTCTATTAAACATTTTTCCGTAAAAGGATCTCCAATCTGAACACTGGGTCGCTTTTCTTCTCCCTCTCCAAATTCCTGAGAGGCCAACACGCTACATCCGCCAATGCCGTCTCTGCCGGTTTTGTTGCCCACATACAAAATAAGGTTCCCTTCTCCCTGAGCTCGAGCAGGAGCTAAAGCCTCCCGCGGGGCAACTCCCAAGCACATGACATTCACCAAACAGTTGCCCTGAAAAGAAGGATGAAAACACAATTCTCCAGCCACAGTGGGAACCCCTACACAGTTGCCGTAAAAAGCAATCCCATCAACCACTCCCTTAAGCAAATAGCGAGAACGGCGATCGTCTAAAGAGCCAAAATGAAGAGAATCCAAACAGGCTATCGGCCGAGCTCCACTACCCAAAATATCGCGGATAATTCCTCCAATCCCGGTGGCCGCGCCTTGTCGAGGCTCAACTTGAGAAGGGTGGTTGTGACTTTCCATCTTAAATACAATAGCTGTGCCTTGATATACAATCCCGCCAGCATCCTCTCCTACTAAAGCGGCAAAATTTCCTTCCCGAGGAAAAAGTTCGAACCATTTCCGGGAATGAGGGTAACCACAATGTTCCGACCATTCCACCGAAAACATGGCAATTTCTGTTGGGGTAGGAGTTCTACCCAAAATAGTCAAAATCTTCTGATACTCTTCCTCTTGCAACCCTAACTCAAGCGCTATTTTCCGGTTATTTTCTGGCAATTTCTTTTTCCTCCCACCATTTAACTATCGATTGAAAAACCTTCTTCCCATCAGTCGAACCCAAAATTTCCTCTGCAGATCGCTCCGGGTGAGGCATCATTCCCATAACATTTCCTTCACAATTGGTTAAACCAGCAATACTCTCTAAGGAACCGTTGGGGTTGCTCACTTCGGTAACTTCTCCTCGAGAATCACAATATCGAAAAACCACTTGTCGGTTATCCAAAAAAGATCGGATATCGGTTGAGGAAGCAAAAAAGTTACCCTGATTGTGAGCAATGGGAATTTTTAAAACTTCACCCAACTGAAAAAGCGAAGTAAAAGGAGTACGATTGTTTTCCACCCGCAAATAAACAAATCGGCAGATGAAATGACCCGATCGATTAGGCAGAAGAGCTCCCGGTAGCAATCCACTCTCCAGCAAAATTTGAAACCCATTACAAATCCCCAAAACTAGGCCTCCGGCCTGGGCAAACTGACGAATAGAATCCATTATAGGGGAAAAACGAGCAATCGCTCCGGTACGCAGGTAGTCCCCGTAGCTGAAACCCCCCGGGAGAACTACAGCATCACAATTTTTCAGGTCTCGTTCTTGGTGCCACAAAAGAGTAGTTTCCACCCCTACTACCTGAGATAAGGCATAGTAACAATCATGATCACAATTTGAACCCGGAAATACCACTACCCCAAACTTCATAGCTTTTCTCCCTGCCTCATTCTGTTTCTACCTGAAAAGAATATTCTTCTATGACCGGATTAGAGAGG
This sequence comes from Candidatus Atribacteria bacterium, assembly GCA_030156825.1. Lineage (GTDB taxonomy): Bacteria > Atribacterota > Atribacteria > Atribacterales > JASGLU01 > JASGLU01. Next base: position 4,667 of record JASGLU010000073.1, read on the forward strand.
AGTTCTTGACACATCGACTTTAACTGATTTTCTGCCTCCGACTCACTATCAGCCTCAAACTCCACTTCAAAGTATTTGCCAGTTCTAACCCGGCTCACCTGAGAAAAAGAAAGATTATGAAGAGCGTTTTTAATAGTAACCCCTTGCGGGTCAAAAACTCCTTCTTTTAATAAGACCACTACTTTACCTATGAAATTCATATTTTCCTCCTAAGTCTAAGATTATCCACTCAAGTGGGGTTCAGTCTCCCAGAGGGATTTGTTCTCTTTTTCCGCTTTGGGCAGAACGTAAAATAGTATCACATACTAAAGCACACCGATAGCCGTCTTCAAAAGTAGCGCCATAGGGAGCAATGGGAGTATCTTCAACTATAGCAGTCAAAAAATGGGATACTAAATGGATAAAGGTATGTTCCCAACCAATTATATGTCCTTGAGGCCACCAGTTTTCCCAAAAGGGATGAAAACTCTCGGTAACCAGAGTATTATGAAATCCCTGAAATACTCTGGGCTCTTCCCCCACCAGATAGACCTCGAGCTCATTGAGCCTTTCCAGATTAAAACGAATGCTTCCCCGAGAGCCATTAATTTCAATATACTGATAGTTTTTCCGGCCGGCACAGAAACGAGAAGCTTCAATAGTACCAATAGCTCCTCCTACAAATTCCACCACTGATACAAAAGCGTCATCTACCGTAACCGGAACTTTTTGAGCGGGGTTATCCACTTTGGGTCTCTCTTTAATAAAAGTTCGGGTAAGAGCACTAACCGAGTTTATTTCTCCTACCAAGAAACGGGCCAGATCGATAATATGAGCTCCCAAATCTCCTAATGCCCCTGAGCCGGCTAAGTTTTGATCCACTCGCCACACCGCCGGAAAGTTGGGGTCCATAATCCACTCCTGCAGATATTGAGCTCGAAAATGGTAAATTTCCCCCAGTTTCCCCTCTTTTATAAAGTCCCGTGCCAGGCGAAGGGCAGGCACAAAACGGTAGTTGAAAGAAACCATTGATTTTCCCTGAGACTTTTTAGCTGCCTGCCACATTTTTCGGGCTTCCTCGGAAGTAGCAGCCAGAGGTTTCTCGCATAACACATGTTTGCCTGCTGATAACGCTGAAATAGTAGGTTCCGAATGGAGATAGTTAGGGCCTACGTTATCTAAGACCTTAACTTCCGGGTCCTCCACCAATTCTTTCCAGTCGGTATAATATTTCTGATAACCATAGCGAATTTGGGCTTCTTTTACCGCTTCTTCCTTGCGTCCACATATCGCTACCAAACGGGGATAGGCCACTGGCGGCCAGAAAATATAGGGGTATTTTTTGTAGGCATTGGTGTGTGCCTTTCCCATAAAGGCATATCCCAGAAGACCTATACCGATTTCCGGCAGGTTTTTCACCAACCCTCTTTGCTTACCCATAGTCAAAAATCCCACTGATTCTTCCATCCCAAAACCCTCCTTTTAATTTAAATTTTATCCCCATAGGGATTTATTTCTTTCAAAAGGGACATAATAGTATTTGCCACCTGAGGAATGTCCTGGGAAGAAAAAGAAGTCAAATCCACAATCACCGAAACAGTAATAAAATCCAGGTCTTTCCCTACACCGGCTATGGTAAATTCCGCCAGTTTTTCTTCAACCAATCTTCCTTTAAGATGATTTGCCATCCGCCAGGCCTGGTCAAAAAGAGAAGGCCAACCGTTGGGGTCTTCATCGGCCAGAACAAATCCGACCTCTGCCCTATCTCCCCTTACTCGAATTAAAGCAAATTCCCCAAAAGGGTAATGCTCTTCAATATAGTTTCGAAAAATCCTACCTTTTGAAAGTCGACTTTCGATACTAACCACTTCCCCCTTTTGCTAATGTTTCATTATACTATATTTTTTGGGAAGTCATAGTTAAACGCACAAGTAGACACCCCTCTACTCCTTGCAGAAAGAAGGACCGGAGATGCCCTCGAATTCTTAAAAAAGCTCTTTTCTTATTTCCTGATAAACATTTTCCCGATTACTATAAGAAAGTGGAAAAATTACTACATCCGATCGGTTTTTAATCTTTTCCAAAAAAGGAATCGGAGAAACAGGGATAACTGCCAGTACCCTTTTGTCACTTTCAAATGCTTTTATCACTACTTCTTGGAATTTATTAGAACAAAGTTCCATCTTACCAATTTCATCAATAACTATCACTTCGCTCGAGACGATAGCTTTTTCAATCTCCCCTACTCCTATTTTTTCCAAATCTTCCAACTTTACTCCATAACTACCTATTCTAAAAGGAGAGTTCCATCCCTTTTGGGCCAAAATACCTTCTTTCCCCGAGAGAGTAACAATTTTAAACCCCGAACGCTGCCCCTGATGCCTTATTTCTTCGGTATAAAAGCCACCAGCTCGAGGCAAAATTGAAGCAAGACGTTTTATTAGAGTAGTTTTTCCCGTTCCGGGCTTGCCGGTTATTAAAATATGTTTTTTCTTTTTTCCCATCGCATAGATCCACCTACCAAGAAAATAATTCCTTTTATAAAGGCAAGGAGCAAAAAGTTAGGTAGCCAGGAGAAATAAACGACTCCAATAGCTTTTGGCTTGTTTCTACAATAAAAAATATTTAAAATACCCTCCCCTGCCAATTGAGCTAATTTTAGAACTTTCCTTCTTACGAAACCTCTTTTTTTGAAGCAACGGTTTTAGGATTAGAAAAGAGGAGGGAACGGTAATATCTATAAAATAAAAACTGGAGCGGAAAACGGGATTTGAACCCGCGGCCCTCGGCTTGGGAAGCCGATGCTCTACCATCTGAGCTACAAAACCTTTTAAATAGCCACTTCCAGCCTTTTCCACCTTTTCTAACCCCTTTTATGGACAACGGACTCATTTTTTAACCCCAAGACTTATTTAAAGTTTTTCTCAGCCATTCAGGGTCTGAAAACTTAGGAAATTTTTTACTGTCAAACCGAGAGGCAATCTCTTCAAAACTTAAACCTTGTTTATATAATTTTTTTACTTCATTCAATCTTTGGTAATAACTCTCTTTTTTGTGACTATTTCTGCATTCTGGATGAGCAGTTAATCGAGTTCCAGTTACATCTAAGAAAAGGCCACAATAAGGGCAGTTTATAATCTTTCTTTTCCCCGCTACTAATTGAGCAAGTTGAAACCATATAAGGCTTAAAGTGCCATTAAAAGTAACTAACATTTCCCTTTCAGAATTCAACCTTAGTCCAGTAGTCTTTTCTAAATATGTGTTAATTTTTTGGGTAAGCAAATATTTAGCTGGCTTTACTACATCACCACGAACAAAACCTAAATGCTTAACTTTCCGGTCTTGAGCTATAAGCTCTTGTCCTCCTCTGTAATGCGAAGAAGTGCCCATTTTAACAAAAGCACCTTTAGGGTCATTTTTATATTTTTGAGGTTTCCCTTCTTCCAAATCTACTCGTTTTCCCACCATATACCAATACCAAACCCCAGTTTTTGCCCATAGAATATGTTCCTTTAATAATCTAATGTTTAGTTCAGGGTAAATAGCATTATAAAGAGTGAAATAATTCCAAAAGTTATAAATCTCATCTTCCCAATATTCAAGTGGAACTCCTACTGGAACTGGTGCAGACTTTCCTTCCTTACTCAGAGTCGGCGTTAAGAAGGCTTCAAATTCCACAATTGAACCATAACGATTAGCAAACTTTAAAATTGCTTCCATAAGTTTTTCTTTTTCATAAAAGTATTTATGGAGGTTGTAAAACTCCTCATAAGCCAGTTTCTGACTTTTTTTGGAAGGGTCTAAAAGTTCAACTCTTTGGCATAAAATCGCTTCTCCTCCTACATATTCCTCCTTTGCTACCAAACAAGGCTGAGGCTTACGTTTGTCTTCAACGTAAGCAGGCTCTCCTAATTTAGGTTTTTTAGGTGCTATAGCTTCAATCCATTCATACCCTTCTACAGGAACAAAAGTTGAACCCTTATAAGCGTTTTCCATAATTCCTCCAGAACCACTTTTAGAACCATTTAATACCCAAAAATTGGTTCAAAACCATCGTATACTAAAGTGGAAGAAAAATCAAGAGCTTGGAGGTGCAAAAATTGGCTGTCCGATGGACAAAATTAAAAGAGTTACGCCTGAAAGCTGGCTTGCCACAGTGGCAGTTAGCTTTTAAAGTAAACATTCCCGAGACTACATTCAGTAAGATTGAAAACGGACATTTACCACTTTCTTACGAATTAGCGGAGAAAATTGCGGAAGTGCTTAGTGTGCCAGTAGAGGAAATTTTAGAAGAAGAAAACACCCTGGCTTCTACCCTTCAAAAGTGAAAGCCAGGGTGTGAAGGAGTTAAACAAAAATGAGTAACTATTCAAAAGAAAATTACCACAATATTATCCTTCCTGTCAATGGTAGTAAGGCTCTATGTCAAATTGTGTGGAAACATTCTCTTGATGGTATGAATCCCAGTAACATCTTTCTCCAGTACACCTCTACATTCCTCAACCCATAAGATA
>JASGLU010000012.1 GCA_030156825.1 Candidatus Atribacteria bacterium
ATGGTCTAAGGGAAGATAGCCCACTTCATCGATAATGAAAAGTTTAGGCCGGAGATGGAGACTCAAGCGTTTATCCAACCGATTCTCTTTATAGGCTCGCTTTAAATCTTGTAGGAGATGACTCAAAGTGGTAAAGTAAACGCCTATTCCCTGTAAGAGAGCTTCTACTCCTAAAGCTAATGGAGAACTGAGAAAGTTTATGAAACAGATAGAGAAATGTGACCTCTTGATTTGTGATGAGTGGGGTTATGTACCTTTTGAGAAAGGAGGTGCCCAATTACTTTTTCAGGTGATATCGGCATACTATGAAAAACGTAGTATCATCGTTACTACTAACCTGGAATTTAGCAAGTGGAATGGAATATTCTATGATGAAAGAATGACAGCCGCCATCGTTGACCGTTTAGCCCAACTTGCACCATAAGTTCCAGAAATCAGTCTATATCAGGTCTTTCTTTTTAAGGATTCTCATTTTCGGGTAACACGGATTTTCTCTGCCAGAAGGGTCTATTATAAATAGCGTATTTAATAGAGCCAGTAATATGAAATATTGAGAGCCACTAAAGCGGAAGGTTGAGAATCAGTAGCGCGGAGAGAAATGTTTACCTTAGGGCCAACCTGCCTGTTTCAACACTGTCTGTTTATCCGGCTTGCAATTAAAGATGGTTTTTTCTATACTCTTTATAATTCTAAACAAAAGTTTTCAATTTTAGGTGGACGGGTTGGTTTGAATTGCCTGAACTGCTTTCACTCTTATCGATAGTAAAACCAACTCCAGTTGGAGGTGAAGCATGGGTCAAGGTAGCTTTTATATCACTACCCCCATTTATTATGTAAACGATGTTCCTCATATCGGACATGCCTATACTACTTGTGCCGCTGATGTTTTGGCCCGTTACCATAGATTGCTGGGGGAAAAAGTGCTTTTTGTTACCGGAACAGACGAACACGGACACAAAATTGAGCAGGCAGCTGAGAAAGCCGGTCTTACCCCCCAGGAATTGGTGAATCAGGTGGTGCTCCGTTTCCAGGATTTATGGGAGAAGATGAATATCTCTTATGATGACTTTATTCGTACCACCGAGCCCCGCCATGTAGAAGTGGTACAAAAGTTTTTTTCTCTTTTACAGGAGCGGGGGTATATTTATCGGGGTGAGTACGAGGGGTGGTATTGTGTTCCCTGTGAAACTTTTTGGCCGGAAAATCAACTGGATGAGAGACTGGTATGTCCCGATTGTGGCCGGTCCCTTGAGCGCTTAAAAGAAGAGAGCTATTTTTTTGCTCTTTCCCGACTGGAAAAACCTTTATTGGAATATTTCGAAAGTCATCCTGATTTGGTAATGCCCGAAAGCAGGTTTAATGAAATTGTGAGTTTTATTCGAGGCGGCTTAAAAGATCAAAGCATTTCTCGCCGGGGGGTTAAGTGGGGAATTGAAGTACCGGGTGATCCGGAACACACTATCTATGTTTGGTTTGATGCCTTGATTAACTATTTAACCGCGGCCGGCTTTTCGCAAGATGAGCGAAGGTTTTCCGAATTCTGGTCTCAAGTTTATCACTTGGTGGGGAAAGATATCCTCCGCTTCCATGCTGTTCTTTGGCCGGCGATGCTGCAGGCAGCTAATTTACCTCTACCTCGCCGGATTTTCGCTCATGGCTGGTGGACGGTAGAAGGGGAAAAAATGTCCAAATCGCGTGGCAACACAGTTGACCCCAACCGGGTAATTGCCGACTATGGGGTGGACCGGTTCAGATATTTTCTTATGCGGGAAGTAAGTTTTGGCCTTGATGGAGATTTTTCAGAAAGGGCGCTGATCAGCCGATCGGATTCGGATTTATCGGATAATTTTGGCAACTTGGTGCACCGAACCTTGAATATGGTGTGGAAATACTTCCAGGGAGAAGTAAAAAAACCTGCTGTTTACCGGGATGAACTTTGGGAGAAAACCTTAGAAGAAGCTTATAGTGGCTTTTCTTTTTTCTTTGATCGGTTTGCTTTTGCTCAAGTGTTGGAAAATATTTGGAAGTTGGTACATTTGGGAAATCGATTTATCGAACAAAAAGCTCCTTGGAAATTAGCCAAAGAAGGAGAAAAAGAAGAACTGGTAAGAGTTTTATACCGTTTGTTAGACTGTAGCCGGATATTGGCTGTTCTGGTGTATCCTTTTCTGCCGGGTACAGCAAGCAAATTATGGAAAATGATTGGTATGGAAGGGGAAATCAGTGATTTTTCCCTTTCTTCTCAAATTAGCTGGGAAGCCGGTCCGGACTTGTATCGAGTGGGGAAACCTGTACCTTTGTTCCCGCGGATTGGAGATAAAAAATAGAGTAAAAAGCAAAAAGGGAATGGAGAGCAATATGATTGGCTATCATCTGGGTTGGAAGGAGGAATAGAAATGGTTGAGCCTGAAATTAATCTGGAAGATTTTCAAAAAATTGACCTCCGGGTAGGGAGAATAGTGCAAGCGGAAAGAGTAGAAGATACCCGCGCCCTTATCCGGTTGTTGGTGGATTTGGGGGAAGAGGAGAGAACTCTGGTAGCCGGGTTGGCTCCTTACTATTCACCGGAAGAGCTGGTAGGGAAGAAAATTGTGGTTTTGGTCAACCTTAAGCCGGCTAATATTAGAGGAATCAAGTCTCAGGGAATGTTATTGGCGGCCGATGACGGAGCCGGAAATGTTAGTTTGCTTACTCTGGATCGAGACCTGACTCCCGGTAGTAAGGTTAGATGAGTTTTTGGGTTGACGTCCATGCTCACTTAGAAGGGGAGGAGTTTGCAGACGACCGGGGTGAGGTGATAGCCAGGGCCCAAGAGGCAGGGGTGGGTGGCATATTGAACGCGGCTACCTCTTTGACTTCAAGCCAGGAGACGTTGAAACTGATAAGAGAATATCCTTCTCTTTGGGGGGCACTGGGAGTTCACCCGCAGGAGATCAAGCAAACTCTTCCTGATTTTTCCCTGCTTGAGAGCTGGCTGAACCGAGAAAAAGTAATTGCCCTGGGCGAGACAGGGCTGGATTATTGGTGGGATACCAGCTATCAGGAAAATCAGAAACGGGGGTTGCGTATTCAAATTGAACTGGCCGAGCACTACCGGTTGCCTCTGGTAGTTCATTCCCGCAGTGCCAACTCTGACCTTCTTTCTATATTTCAAGATGAACGACCAACGGTTCCGGTGCTGTGGCATTGTTTTTCCGGAGACGAAGCAGATTTAGCCCAGGCCCTTTCCTTAGGTTTTTATTTTTCAGTGGGAGGGGTGGTTACCTTCCCCAAAGCAGAAAACCTTCGGTTGCTGGTTAAAAAGATTCCCCAGGATCGGTTGTTGCTGGAAACCGATTCTCCTTATCTCAGCCCCCAGCCGAAACGAGGTAAAAGGAATGAACCGGCTTTTTTGGTTTACACGGCCCGTTTTTTGAGTGGATGGTTGCAAATAGAGGAAGCTGAATTTCAAGCCCGGCTTTTGCGAAATTTTCAATCGCTTTTTCCCCGGGCGAAAATTTCCAGCAATTCCGACAACCTATAAAGAATTTTAGTTGATTAAAGAACAAAAATTGGGAGAATTTTATTTCTCTTTTTCGGTTCTAATTTTTAGAGGCTGATTTAGAAAACTTTATTTTAGGTGAATTAAATTTGAAATTAGTTGATAGAATATAGTATAGTCGGGTTGGAAGCTATAAGAGGTTTCGGTTTAAATTAAATGGTAAGCGAGATGGGATTAGGCTTATGATGAAAATGAAAGTTCAGGGTTTAATGTTTGATCAGAAGAACTCGATGGCAGTGGTTATTCTGATCGATGAGGAAGAAAAAAGGACCCTCCCCATTTGGGTAGGGTTATTTGAGGCCCAAGCTATTCTACTTGGTTTAGAAGGAGTAAAAACTCCTCGGCCTCTTACCCACGACCTTACTGTTTCTCTCATTCGCACTTTGGGAGCGGAGCTGGAGAAAGTGGTAATCACCAAAATCGTGGATAATACTTTTTATGCCTTGCTCCACCTGAAAGTTAACCAGGAAGAACTTACAGTTGATGCTCGCCCCAGTGATGGCATTGCTTTAGCTCTCCGGATGGATGTTCCCATCTATATTTCAGAGGAAATACGTAGTTCTACGACAGTAGCTACTGGGGAGATTGACGACAAAGAAATAGAAGAGTTTAGCCAGTTTTTAGACGGCCTAAAGCCGGATGACTTGAAAAAATACTTGGGATATGAACCGTAAACTTATGGTGGGAGTAATAGGTTCAAGCGTAGCTGATCGAGAACTGGAAGGTATTGCTCGGGAAGTGGGAAGAGAAATTGCGCTTGCCGGAGGAGTGCTGATATGCGGTGGATTGGCTGGAGTGATGGAAGCTGCTTGCCGTGGGGCAAAAGAGGCAGGAGGAACCACCATCGGTGTTTTACCCGGTTTATCTCAGGCTGATGCTAACCCCTTTGTTGACTTTCCTATCCTTACTGGTTTAGGAGAAGCCAGGAATGTAATAGTGGTTTCCAGCGCAGAAGCGGTAATAGCTTGTGGTGGTGGCCCGGGTACCTTAAGCGAAATTGCCTTTGCCCTTCGCCAGGGCAAAATTTTAGCCGGTATTCAGACCTGGAAGATTACCGACAGAGCTGGTTACTCCGAATTTTTTCCCCAGTTTGAGCAACCAAAATTGGCGGTTGAGTATGTTTTTAAAAAAATAGGAGGGGAGATGAATGGCTAAGGAGCAGTCTTTAGAGGGAGAAGTAAGGGTTAATGTATCTACTATTTTGGATGTCGTTGCTCAATCGGTTTCTGAAGTAACAGGGGTTTTGAACAAATTTGAAGATTTGGTCAAGCAATCCAAGGTTTCAGTAAAAGGAGAAATTTTGAATCCTCAACAAAAAGTGCTCTTATCTGAGAACGAGGTAGAGATTAATCTTTCTTTGACTTTAGACCCAAATGTTTCTTTTGTTCAGGTAGCCCAGCAAGTGCAATCGGTGGTGTTAACTAACTTGCAGGCTAAGCTGGGGATATCACCCCGGAAAGTTAATGTGGAAGTTGCGAAAGTAGATTGGAATTTGAGAGAAAAATAAAAAAGGGGGTTGGGGACTTTGTACAATCCTGAAGGATTATGTCAGGTATGTCGGTATTGTGATGCGGATTTGCGGCTAAAGGGACTTTATCGTTGTCTCTTAGGAGAAAAGAAAGTGAGAACTGCTCCGGTAGACCGGTGTGATTACTTTTTTCCGGATCACCTTACCGGACCCGAGCACGGTGCTACCTCGCTAAAAGAAAAGCCTCATAGTTAAGGCTAAGTTTGGTTGGTAAACAAAACCCAATATAAGGTGGGAGCGCAGTTTCGTTATCAGAAAAAGTGGGGACAGAATTTTCTGATTAATCCCCGGGTGCTCCAAAAAATTGTAGCCTCGGCCGAAGTCGGTCCAAAGGATTTGGTGGTGGAAGTTGGAACTGGCGAGGGGAATTTGACCTTTCTCCTGGTGCAAAAAGCGGGAGCGGTAATAGGGTTTGAAATTGACCCTCGGTTATTTTCTCTAACCAGAGATAGGTGTCACTCTTTTTCCAATTTGCATCTTTATCAAGGAGACTTCCTCCAGTTTTCTATGTCGGATTTAATCGAATCATTTCCTGGCTTTAATTATAAAATGGTTTCTAACCTTCCCTATTCGATTTCCTCTCCGGTTTTGTTTAAGGTGTTAGAAAGTGAGATACCTTGGAAAATGGTAGTTCTTATGGTGCAAAAAGAATTTGGGGAAAGGGTCTTATCCCCTCCGGGAGAGAGAGAAAGCGGCCTGCTTTCTTTAGCGGTTCATATGCGGATGAAGGTGGAGAAAATAATGTCTGTTTCTCGCTTTTCTTTCAGACCGGCTCCTCAGGTTGACTCCGTTCTTTTAAAGCTTACTCCATGGATACAAGCAGTTGAGCTGGTCCGTTATCGGGCGGTTATGGAAGTTGCCCGGGTGCTTTTTTCTCAGCGGCGAAAGAAAATAGGGAAAACCTTAAGCCGCTCTTTAGCTTTACCCCAGGGGGAAGAGTTACTTACTCAGCTGGGTATCGATCCTGCTCTTCGCCCAGAAAACCTGAGGGTTGAGCAATGGATTTGCCTTTCGCAAGCGATAGCTGAACAAAAAGAGGGAGGGGCTGTGTTATAATTAACTGAGTGTAAACGAAGTTTCGGGTTGATGGTCTTTTTTTAGGCTCATCAGCTCTATTGGTTTTACTTGGGGGAATAAAAGATGTTGGGAGTAGTAAAGGATTTTTTTACCAAAAAAGGTCATGATCGTCAGCTTCGGGAATTGCAGAAAAAGTATGTTGAGCCAATTAATACTCAGGAAAAAGAGCTGACAGAGCTCCCAGACGAGGAGCTAAAAAATAAAACTCAGGTATTTAAAAATCGCCTGTCAACAGGAGCAACCTTAGAAGATATTTTAATTGAGGCTTTCGCTGTGGTTAGAGAAGCTGCTCGGCGGGTTATCAAACTTCGTCCCTTTGATGTGCAACTAATGGGGGCGGCGGTTCTTCATCAGGGAAAAATCGCCGAGATGCAAACCGGAGAAGGTAAAACTTTGGTGGCCACTATGCCGGCTTATTTAAATGCCCTTACTGGAAAAGGGGTACACATAGTAACGGTGAACGATTACTTGGCCAAGCGAGACCGGTTTTGGATGGGGCCAGTGTATGAATTTTTAGGCCTGTCGGTAGGCTTAATCCAGCATGATATGAAGCCTGAAGAAAGAAAAAAAGCCTATGCTTGCGATATTGTTTATGGTACCAATACCGAATTTGGTTTTGATTACCTGCGAGATAATATGGCCCTGAGCCAGGAACAGGTGGTACAAAGAGAACTTAATTACGCCATCATCGACGAGGTGGATAGCATTTTAATCGATGAAGCTCGTACTCCTCTTATTATTTCCGGTCCGGCTGAAGATTCTACCGAAATTTACTATAAAATAGACCGTCTGGTCCGGCGTCTGACTTATGGAGAGGATTTTGATTTTGAGGAAAAAACCCGCTCGATTTGGTTGACAGAAGAGGGTATCGCCCGGGTGGAAAAGTTGCTCCATGTAGATAATCTCTATCAAGACACCGGTAAAGGTTCTCTGGAGCACCTGGTGCGTCAGTCATTGCGGGCTCACCACCTTTATCGAAAAGATGTGGACTACGTGGTAAAAGACGGGGAAGTAATTATTGTAGATGAGTTTACCGGTCGTCTGATGCATGGTCGACGCTATAGCGACGGTTTACATCAGGCAATTGAGGCTAAAGAAAAGCTGCAGGTGGCTCGCGAAAACCAGACCTTGGCTTCTATAACCTATCAAAACTTTTTTAGAATGTATCAAAAAACAGCCGGGATGACCGGCACTGCTAAAACCGAGGAGAGCGAATTCCTGTATACTTATGGCATGCCGGTGGTGGTGATTCCTACCAACAAACCCCTTTGCCGAACTAACTATCCGGATGTTATCTACCGCACCGAAAAGGAAAAATTTGAAGCGGTGGTGCGAGAAATTGAGGAGCTGCATCGAATAGGAAGACCGGTTTTGGTTGGCACGGTTTCTATAGATAAATCGGAAAAGTTAAGTCAAATGCTGGCGAAGAAGGGAATTGCCCATCAAGTGCTTAATGCTAAAAACCATGAGCGAGAGGCAGAAATTATAGCTCAGGCCGGCCAACGCTCAGCGGTTACTATTTCTACCAACATGGCTGGTCGGGGGACCGATATTATTTTGGGAGAAGGGATAGCCGATCTTGGTGGATTACATGTAGTGGGAACTGAGAGACACGAAAGCCGGCGGATTGATAACCAGCTGCGGGGTCGAGCTGGTCGTCAGGGAGACCCGGGTTCTTCCCGGTTTTTCCTTTCCTTAGAAGACAGTCTGCTTCGCCTTTTTGGGTCGGACCGAATTTCTAATTTGATGGATCGGTTAGGGGTGGAGGAAGGGGTGCCAATTGAACACCCACTTATTACCCGAGCAATTGAATCGGCTCAAAAAAAGGTGGAAGGTTATCATTTTAACCTGCGAAAAACCCTGCTTCAGTATGACGACATTATGAACCAACAGAGAGAAGTTATCTACTCTCAGCGCCGACAGGTTCTATTTGAGCCTAATTTGCGCCCGATTATCCTGGGCATGTTGCAAGAGCTGGTAGCAGAAGCAACGGCTGGGTATGCCGAAGAGAAAACTTACCCGGAAGAATGGGATTGGGAAGGGCTTAACCGTCGTTTACAATATTTGTTTGGTATTTCGCTGGCAGTGCCAGAAGCCGAGCGTGCTGATTTTTCTAAAGATAGATTACAGGAGATGATTTTCAACCAGGTACGGGAGATTTATCAATCTCGGGTACGGGAAGCAGGAGAAGAAGTTTTCTCCAATCTGGAGCGCCTGCTTTTCTTGAAGATAGTGGACACCCACTGGAAAGACCATCTACGTAACATGGACCACCTTCGAGAAGGCATTGGTCTGAGAGCAGTGGGTCAGCGCGACCCTCTGGTAGAATATCAACTTGAAGCCTTTGATATGTTCCAGACGATGGTGTCTCAAATTAGAGAAGACTTGCTCAGATATTTGCTTAGGGTTCGGGTGGTGGTGAAAAAGAATAACCAGCGATCTGCTAAGCCGGCTGCTTCTTCCTTAGGTAAGAGTTCAAAAAAGTCTGTTAAAGATGCGGAGCGGGAACCGGTGGAACAGCAGGTAGTTTCTTCTCGAAGCACCAAAGTAGGGAGAAATGACCCCTGTCCCTGTGGCAGCGGATTAAAATATAAGTACTGTTGTGGAAAGCCATCTTGATTGCAGTTGAAGGGGGAATGTTTAGATGTCGGTTGATTTGGTCAAAGAAAAAATAGAGGAAAGCAAGTCCAAATTGGATGAGATCGGAGGCTATCTTTGACCAGGAAAATTTAGAGCAAGCGGTAAAAGACATGGAAATGTCCATGTCCAAAAATGGGTTTTGGGATAACCAATCGGGTCAAGACTCAGTTATTCAAAAGTATAAAAGATATAAGAACTTGCTGGATTCTTATCAAGACCTTAGAAAAAAGTGGGAAGAGATACGAGAGCTGGAGGAAATAATTTCTCCCAGAGACCCTGAGTTCGGTGAATTATCTCAAGAAATTGAGGCTTTGTATCGGGCAGTGGAGGAGTTAGATATTCAACTCTTGTTTCAGGGGGAAGACGACCCGAAAAGCGCTATTGTTACTATCCATTCGGGGGCAGGAGGTACCGAATCTCAGGACTGGGTACAGATGCTTGCTCGCCTATACACCCGTTTTTGTGAAAGGAAAGGCTTCAGCGTCCGGGTGACCGATACCTTAGAAGGGGAGGAAGTGGGGCTTAAGCATATTACTTTTATTGCTGAGGGAGAATACGCCTACGGTTACTTAAAGTCCGAGCGAGGAGTACATCGACTAATTAGGATTTCTCCGTTTGATTCTAACCGTCGTCGACATACCACTTTTGCTCTGGTAGAGGTAACTCCGGAATGGGAAGATGAAATAGAGGTTAACATTGCCCCGGAAGAATTGAAGATAGAAACTTTTCGAGCCAGCGGCCGGGGAGGGCAACATGTTAACGTAACCGACTCGGCGGTTAGGATAATTCACTTGCCGACCGGAATGGTAGTCCAATGTCAAAATGAACGTTCTCAACACCAGAACAAAGCGCTTGCCCTCAGAGTTTTGAAAGCTCGGTTATATGAATATTATCGGGAAGAACAGAGCAAAAAACTGATGGAATTGAAGGGAGAAGCCAAGGATATTGCCTGGGGGAGCCAAATTCGGACCTATGTTTTCCATCCCTATACTATGGTGAAAGACCACCGAACCGGCCATGAAACGGGAAATATTGGTCGGGTGATGGATGGAGAAATAGAAGATTTTATTGAAGCTTACTTAAGAAAGGAAAGAAACCTATGAAAATCTATGCTCTAATCGGTCCTACCGGAACCGGTAAGAGCTTTCGGGCTCCTCATATAGCGCAGGAGTTAGGAGTAGATTGCATAATCGACGATGGTCTTTTGATTTCCCAGGGGAGAATTATAGCTGGTCGCTCTGCTAAAGCCGAGGTGAGCAAGATTCGGGCGGCCAAAATAGCAATTTTTTATTTTTCTGATCACCGGGAAGAGCTAAAAAAAGCCCTACAAGAACTTAAACCTCAAAAGATTATGCTATTAGGGACTTCCTTTTCTATGGTGGAGCGAATATGTGAGCGGTTGGAGATTCCTTCTCCTTCTAAGGTGATCTATATTGAAGATATTGCTTCTGCAGATGAAATTTCTTTGGCCACCCAGGCGCGGATTAATGAGGGAAAACACACTATCCCGGTGCCTTTGGTAGAATTAAAAAGGAACCCCTGGAACACCATAGTTGATGCTATCCCGGTTATGATCTGGCGATGGTTTTATTCCCCTCCCGATAGAACAGTGGTTCGTCCTCCCTTCAGTTACTTGGGGAAGCTGGTTATCACCGAAGAGGCACTACGTTCCCTGGTGTGGATTATTCTCACCCGTTTACCCTTTATAGAGAAAGTGACAGAAATCAGTCTTGGTAAAACTGACAGTGGAGTTTGGATTCAGGTGGGATGTGTTTTTCGGTCTGACCGTCCCCTGACTCAGTTAGGTCAGATTACCCGACGGGTTCTGTCAGAAAAGATAGAATATCTGGCGGGAGTCCAGTTGACGAAGCTGGATGTAGACATAGAAGGGCTGGTGGAGGAGAAAAGTTTACCTTTCTCCTCTGTCTCTTCTGATTTTGTTTCTTGACTTGGGAGAAAATTTTTGCTAAGTGATAGTTGAATTACTGACTGAGCGGTTGCTAAAATCTGGGAAACAGTTAAGGAGAGCAAGATGGCGGAAAAAACCTTAAAAGAATTGGTGGAAGAGTTAATTCAAAAAGAAGAAGCTCTTTTGGCTGGTGGTGGACCGAAGGCGATAGAAAAGCGACATAGACAAGGAAAGACGACTGCCCGGGAGCGAATTGATTTTCTTATGGATGAGGGGAGTTTTGAAGAAGTAGATTTGTTCGTAAAACATCGTGCAAGCCGCTTTGGTCTGGCAGAAAAAAATTTGCCGGCTGATGGAGTGGTTACCGGTTTTGGAACCATTGATGGTCGGCTGGTTTTTATTTATTCTCAGGATTTTACTGTTTTGGGCGGTTCTTTAGGAGAGATGCACGCCCAAAAAATATGTAAAATAATGGATATGGCGGCTAAAGTGGGTGCTCCGGTTTTGGGAATTAACGATTCGGGTGGAGCCCGAATTCAGGAAGGGATCGATTCCCTGTCTGGCTATGGAAAGATTTTTTGGCGGAATACGCTAAACTCAGGTGTCATCCCCCAAATAGCTATTATCGATGGTCCTTGTGCTGGTGGCGCAGTTTATTCTCCAGCGTTGATGGATTTTATCTTTATGATTGAAGGGGCAAGTAAGATGTTTGTGACCGGTCCGCAAGTGGTAAAGGCAGCTACTGGAGAGGAAGTGAGCGCAGAGGAGTTGGGTGGAGCGCAAACTCATGCCCGCAGAAGCGGAGTAGCCCACTTTGTGGCTCCCGATGAAAAGGGATGTTTACTCCAGGTTAAGCGCTTGCTAAGCTATTTACCCTCCAACAATACAGAAGACCCTCCCTGGTTGGAGACTGATGACCCGTTGGATCGAGAAAATACCAGCTTCTACTCTATCATTTCCCCCCACCCCAACAAACCTTATGACGTGAAAAAGATTATTCAAGAAATATTGGACCGGGAGAGTTTTTTGGAAGTACAGGAGCAGTTTGCCCGGAATGCAGTGGTGGGTTTTGGCCGGATTGGGGGACAGGTGGTAGGAATAGTAGCGAATCAACCTTATCACTTGGCTGGTTGTTTGGATATTGATGCGGCTGATAAAATAGCTCGATTTGTTCGGTTTTGTGATTGTTTCAATATTCCTCTGGTAACTTTGGTTGATGTTCCCGGATTTTTGCCGGGAACCAACCAAGAGTTTGGGGGTATTATTCGCCATGGAGCGAAAATGCTCTTTGCTTATTCGGAAGCAACTGTTCCTAAAATTACTTTGATTTTGCGCAAAGCTTATGGTGGAGCTTATTTAGCGATGTGTAGTCGGGATCTGGGAGCGGACCTGGTTTTGGCCTGGCCTACGGCAGAAATTGCGGTCATGGGAGCAGAAGGAGCGGTGAACATAGTTTTTCGGAAAGAAATTGAAAACGCTATCGATCCGGTTAGTGAGCGGGAAAAAGTTCTGGGAGAATATCGACAGGAATTTTACAATCCTTACCAGGCTGCCCAGAGAGGGTTAGTTGACCAGGTGATTGACCCGAAAGTTAGTCGGTTGAAAATTGCTCGGGCACTGGAGGTTTTCTGGTCTAAACGGGAGACGGGAAAGGGGAAAAAACATGGTAATTTCCCGGTTTGAAGTGGCCGAAACTAAATTGGACCCTAAGAAAGTAGCAGCTATTGTGGCAGCGGTGAACTGTTGTTTAGAAAAAGAAAGTTTGCGTAGGGAGCCTTATATAAAAAAGAGGAATCGGGCCTGGAAAAACCTGGCTTTACAAGAGAAAAATCTGAATTTCTTTCTGGGGAGGTAAAATTTGGTGCGGAAGTTTAAGGTTCGAGTAGATGGAGAAGAATACCAGGTAGAAGTGAGTGAAATCACTGAACCCGCCGGGAGCGGTTATCGGGTGGAACGGATTGAATCTGCAGTTAGTCAGCCGGCAAAACCGTCTCCCCTGCAGGTAACCACTACTGTTCGTTCACCCATGCCCGGCAGGGTGCTGGCGGTGAATGTCAAACAAGGAGACCAGGTAACAGCTGGCCAGGTGGTGGTTATCTTGGAAGCGATGAAAATGGAGAATGAAATTACGGTTGAAGGGGGAGGAGTGGTGACTCAAGTTTACGTGGAAGAAAATGATACAGTAGATAACGGTGATCCCCTGCTGGAAATAGAAGAGGTTCGATAATCTATCGTGGAGCGACGATGGCTAATTTTACTGATTAGTGTAGTGATTATTGGTCTGGTTTCTTTCCCGGTTTTGGTAGAGAGGGTTAATCGGGAAGCAAGCCAAACCGTAATTCAACCGGTGGTAGATTTGCAGGACCTAACCCGAATAGGAAAAAGTGAGAATTTACCTCTCTCTTCGCTCCTTTCTCAACTTTTACAGTTGAGGTATTCCACTTTAGGGGTGAACGAACCTGTTTTAAAGGAACTGATAGATGAAGGTCTGGTAATTCCCACCGTTGGTCCTTCTCCCGACTTTAAATATTATCAAGTAGGAAGCCAGAGTTTACTTGAGCAGTTGGAACAACACTTTTCTCTTTTGGGGAAAACGGTAACTCAAGCCGGAGCAGGGGTTTTGGGGGTTAACCTTTCTCCTGGAGAAGAAGAGAGGATTGGGACCGGTTGGAACCGGGAATGGCTGGACTGGTTGCAAAGCCAGGGGTTTGAGCTTTACCTTCGTCCTCGGAATTGGCGGGGTATGCCTCCCTCGGTTTTGGCTGATTATTGGGAAGAAGTTGGGTCTTTACAGGGGGTAAAGGGCCTGATTTTCGCTGGGGAAGAAATTTTGGGTTATGGGAATTCCCGCTCAATTGAGTGGTTAGCTTCTTTTCTGGAAGAAGAGAACCTGGTGTGGGGATATGTAGAGTTTATCGGGCAAAAAGGGGAAGTCCATTTGGCCACCTTGGCTCCTCAACATACCCTGCGAGTTCATAGCATTCCTCCAGAGGAGTTAAAAAATTATTCTCCTCAAAGAGCGAGCGAGCGGTTTATGCGAGCGGCTAAAGAACGATCGGTTAGAGTGCTTTATGTCCGATTGTTCACCGAACCGGGATTTTCTAATTGGGATAGGAATCTAAACTATCTTTCTTTTTTATCTGACCAACTTGTTCAAGGTGGTTTTTCTTTGGGTTCGGCCTCGCCGATGTTACCTTTTTCGGTGGGTAAAATTACACTTTTCGTTTTAGCCTTTTCCCTGTCGCTGGCTCTGTTTGTTTTAGGTAATTCCTATTTTTCCTGGAAATGGTGGACGATTCCCGTCTTTTTCCTGGGTTTTGCTTTAGTTTTAATTTTGAATCAAATAGCGGGGATGAAAATCATGGGGCTGACCGCTGGTTTAACTTACCCCACTTTAGCGGTGATTATCTTAATTGATGCTTGGCGAAAAAATCAATCTTTAGTTTGGTCGGTAATTTTTGCCTTTGCGGTTACCTTAGCGGGCGGAATCCTGGTTTCGGTCGCTCTTTACCACTGGTTGTTTGTCCTCCGCTTACATCAGTTTTGGGGGGTAAAAGTATCTTTAGTTGTTCCCTTGCTTTTGATAATTCTCTATCTCTTTAAATCTGGTGGATTAAACCATCAACTGGAGCAGGTGGCGCTGGGGCGCATGCGGCGGTTTGAGTTAGTGGTATTGTTGGTTATGGGGGTAGCGGCGGTGATTTATCTCACCCGCTCGGGTAATTTCCCTATTTTACCGGCAAGCGGGTTAGAGCTGCGGATGCGGTCCTTTTTAGAAAACTTACTTTTTATCAGGCCTCGGACTAAAGAGTTTTTGATAGGTTATCCTGCTCTCTGGCTACTTTTAGCTTATCGTAAAGAACAGTGGTATCCTATATATCATTTTGTTTTATGGGTAGCAGTGGGTATTGGCTTTACCACTATGTTTAATTCTTTTTGTCATCTCCATACTCCCTGGAGTTATATCCTACTTCGTTTTGGGCATGCCCTCTGGCTTAGTTTGCCGGTATTTTTAGTATATTTCTTGCTGGTTAAGATTTGTTTGTTTGTCTGGCGATCGATTAAGGAATGGGGGATATAGCGAATTTCGGCTTTGAAAGAAGTTTCTGTTTTTATTCTGGGATACTATGGTTTTGGTAACTGGGGGGATGAACTTAGTCTACAGTCGATAGTAGAGGAATTTTCTTCCTTGGAGCAAAAAATGGGGATTTCTTTTGAACTGTTGGTCCTCAGCCGGGATGATAGTCTTCCTTTTTTAGCTTCGGGTTTGGTAAAACCGGTGTTGAGGAGAAATTTCGCTCAGCTCAGGGAGGCCATTGGCCGATGTCAAGTGCTTTTGCTGGGAGGGGGGAGTTTACTGCAAGATGCCACCAGTTTTAGATCGCTTCTTTATTATGGTTTTATTATTTTTTGGGCCCTTGCCCGGGGGAAAGCGGTTATTTTTTATCGATGTGGATTAGGTCCTTTCCACCGAAGAATAAGCCGACAGTTGGTTTCTTACCTTTTGCGAAGAAGTGCTCTTTTTATAGCTCGGGACCCGGAAACTCAGTCGGCTGCTATTGAATTAGGTATGGAGCGGGAAAAAGTTTTTTTAGGTTCTGACCCGGTTTTTTCCTTCCCCCAACGTCACTTCTCACTTCAAGACAGGCGGGAAAAGATTGCCCTTTTTCTTCGCCCTTTCAATCGAGAAAAAAGTGAGAAGTGGAAAACGGTGATTAAGGAGTTGGCTTCTTTTTCCGGAAAAAAAATCGAATTGGTAGCTTTTCACCAAGATAAAGACCAGGATTGGGTGAGGGAGTTAGGAAGGCTCACCGGTTGCTCCTGGGTTAGTTTTTCCTCCTGGTCGGAGATAGGTGACTATTTTCAAGAGCTCGATTGCCTTTTTACCATGCGTCTTCATCCGGCTATTTTGGCCACTTTGTTCCAGATACCCTGGTTTGGCTTTGATTTTGATCCTAAAATTGTTTCTTTTTGCCGGTTCTGGGGAGGGGAAAATTTAATTCCTCTGGCCGAGCTCTCACCTCGGGTTTTGCTGGATTTTTATAGAAAAAAAGAGAAAATAGTTATCCGAAGCCCGCAGATTAGGCAAACTTTGGTTGAGCGGGGACAGCAAAGCCACGAAATTTTAGAAGAATTTTGGCAAGAGAAACTGAAAGATATAGGGTGAGCAAAAATTGGTTCTGCAGGTAACCGAAGTTGAGCTTTTTGGATACCGGATCGTTTGTTCCCCTTCTCAGGTGCTGAACCGGGTGGAAGAAGCCATTAGGTTCAAACGACAACTGCACCTGGTCACTTTGAATCCAGAGATGGTGGCTCGGCAGAGCTGGGATCAGCAATTCAGGGAGGTTTTGCAAGGGGCCGAGCTTTTAGTTCCTGATGGAGTTGGTGTTGTTTGGGCAGCTCGTCTTTTGGGGAAAAGAATTCCTGCTCGCATCTCAGGAGTTGACTTGGCAGAAGCCTTGTTTTCTGAAGGATCCAGACAGGGCTGGAGAGTTTTTCTTTTGGGGGGGAGCGAATTGGTGGTAGAGAGAGCTTATCAGGAAATCAAAAAACGATTTCCCCTTCTTTCTATAGTTGGTTTTCATCACGGGTATTTTAGCGAAGAGAAAACGGTGGTGGAGGTAATAAATTCTCAAAAGCCTGATATAGTATTAGTGGGAATGGGATGCCCCCGGCAGGAATTTTGGATTGCTCGTTTTCGAGAGCAATTTGCTGCTTCGGTGTTTGTCGGAGTAGGGGGAAGTTTTGATGTTTGGAGCGGATTAAAACCCCGGGCTCCTCGGTTGATACAAAAAATGGGTTTGGAGTGGTTATATCGGGTAGCAAGAGAACCCAGCCGCCTGCGGCGGATTATTCCTTCTTTCGGGCGTTTTGGCTGGATAGTAGCCCGGGAGTGGTGGGAAGAAAAGTTTGGTAAGAAATGATTGGGTATAATAAAATTAGATAAAGTAGAAAGTCAAGTTGAGGAAATTAACCATGGCTTTTTTGGAATTTGAACACGTATATAAAGTTTATTCATCGGGGATAAAAGCTTTAGTGGATGTTCATTTTGGAGTAGACAGGGGAGAGTTTGTTTTTTTAGTTGGTCCAACTGGTGCCGGGAAAACCACTTTGCTTAAATTAATTAACCGGGAGGAGGTGCCCACTTCGGGAAATGTATGGTTGGAGAAATGTCGGGTAAACCGATTAAACCATTCCCAGGTTCCCTATTTGCGGCGTAACATAGGGATGATTTTTCAGGATTTGCGTTTGCTCCCCTATCGGAGTGTTTTTGAAAATCTGACCTTTCCGCTTGCTACCTTAGGAGTGGGCAAAAAAGCCAAGTACCAGTTAGCCAGGGAGATGCTTAACTTTTTGGGATTAGAAGAAAAGGCAGACAACCCAGTAGAATGGCTTTCTGGTGGGGAAAAGCAGAAGCTGAGTATTGGTCGAGCTTTAATCCATCGCCCTAAGTTGGTTTTAGCTGATGAACCTACTGGTCATTTGGATGGTTATTCGGCAGAAGCGGTGATAGAAGTGCTTTACCGTCTCAGTCGAGAAGAGGGAACTACCGTGTTGGTAACTACTCACGATTGGCATTTGATAGAGTGCTTTCCAGCCCGGGTGATTGCTTTGGAAGAAGGGAAAGTGGTTCGATCTTTTCCGGCCGAATTTTTTGAAGGTAAAAGTGAATTGAGGGACCAGTTGTGAAATCAGTATCTGTTCGAAAAAGGCCTTATCTTTTTCTGATGGGTTTTTTGGGTATTTTTTTTACTTTGTTGCTGGTTAATTTTTTCTTATTCGGTTATTTGGAAATTAAAGAGGTAGGGATAAGCTGGGGAGAAACTTTTACCGTGCGGGCCTATTTTAAACCAGAATTTTCTTTGTCAGAAGCAGAAGAGATTATTTCTCAGGTGAAACAAGTGCCAGGGGTGGCGGGGGTTACTTTTGTTTCTCCCGAGGAGGCACGGGAACGTTTTTTAAGCTATTTTCAGCTGGGAGAAGAGGAAATACCGGTAAACGCCAACCCTTTCCCTGGGTCTTTGGAAATTTATTGCGAAAATATAGAGGATGTTCCCATTTGTGCTTCGCAAGTGAATGAGATCGGAGTGTTTGAGGAAGTGTTGTATGGAGGAGAAGATTTTGAAACTTTACTTGATTTGTACCATTTTTTCCTGATTACGGGGCTTTTAGCTCTGGCAGTAGTGTTGCTTTTTTCTTTGATCGTAATTGTTGCTATTACTCGGCTTGCTATCCAGTCTCAAACCGAGGAGATAAGGGTGCTTCATCTTATGGGGGCTACTGAACAATTTATTCGAACTCCTTTCTTGCGGGAGGGTTTTGTCCAGGGAGGGTTGGCTGGCTTGGCTGCTTTGATAGTTAGTCTGATTGTTGCCCAGTTCGCCCTTGATTTTTTACCCCAGACTTTCTCCTTTTTCCCCTGGATAGAATGGAGCGAGCTCCTCCTTCCCTGGGCGATAGTGGACCTTTTAGGGGGTGGATTGGTGGGACTTTTTGGAGCTTATGTGGCTTGTAATCAAGTGTTACGGGGGGCTTTACAGGGATGAGAAGATATGGGATATTTGCTTTAATTTTTTTGGTTTTAGTTTTGAGTCCGTTAGTCTTAGCCGAGGATTTAGAAGAGGAAGTAAAGCAGCAGCAGGTTAAATTGGAAAATTTGCGAAAAGAACAGCAAAGACTGGAAGCGGAGTTAAAAAGACTTTTGCAAAGTGAGAAAAATCTGGCGCAGGAACTGGAAAAATTAGACCAACAGATAGAGGTTTTAGAAAAAGATGTGGTTAACTCCCGGAATCGGATTTTAGAGTTGGAAGCCGAGCGGGCGCGTTTGAGAGAAGAAATTGAACAAGTTTCCAAGAAGATAGAAAATAACCGGGGGCAGGTAGAAAAAAGTATGGTGCGAGTTTATAAATATTCGGTGGAGAGCCACCCTTGGTTTTCGATTCTGGACTCAGCTGATCCAGCTGAATTAAGTGAGAAGCGCTATCTGTGGGAGAAATATCATCAGTTTGAGTTAGAAACCATTGAGCAACACCGTAAAACTCAGGAGCAGTATCAAAACAAGATAAAAGAAATTGAGAAAGGAATTCGTTTGGAATTGGTTTTAAAGGAAAAGTTGTTGTTAGAAGAACAAAACTTAACTCAGTTAAAAGAAGCCCGGGCCCAGATGTTACAAAAAATTAATTCCGATGTAGAACAGTTTCGTAGGAAACAGCAAGAACTGGTTGAAGCGCAAAAAAACTTAGAAGGTTTGATCGCTACTCTGCAAGAGGAATTAAAACGGAGGGAAAGTGCTGCTTCGCGGGAGATTGCTTCCTTGCCACCAGTGAAAAAAGGAAAGTTTTTTTGGCCGGTTCAAGGAGGTAAGGTGATTCGTCCTTTCGGGGAAGGAAAGGATCCGGATTACGGAGTGGTGGTATACAATCCGGGAATTGATGTTGCAGTTAGCAAGGGAAGCCCGGTTTTTGCCGCTCACGATGGAGTGGTGCTTTTGGCCCGGAGTATTCGGGGTTACGGAAAAACCATCCTTTTGGAACACGGGCAAAACACCATAACCATGTATGCCCACCTGGAAGAGATTAGGGTGGAACCTGGAGAGCGGGTGGCAGGTGGTCAGGTAATTGGCACAGTAGGTGATTCCGGTTTAGCAGATCAACCAATGATTCACTTTGAAGTAAGGGTGGGAACCAGTGCCCGAGAGGAGAATCCTCTTTCCTGGTTACAGTGATTATCAAAGAAATGGAAGTGGCCAACCAGAAGCGAAATATTTTTCTTTAACTTTCAAACTTGAGGTGTAAAAAGTGAAAAAAAGAATTCTAATAATCGGTTTAATAGTCAGTTGCTTAGTTCTGGTAGCTTTGGGAGCCGGAGTTCAGGCTAACTGGCTTCGGCCAACGGCCAATAGTTTTGAGCTTAAAACTGAAACCTGGCAGCCTTTTTTGGAGACGCTTTTTTTACTGGAAGAAAATTTTTATTCAGAAGAAGGGTTAGATGAAAAGGCCTTGATGGAGGAAGCCATTCGAGGACTTCTCCGGGCTACCGAGGACCCTTATGCTCGTTATCTGGATGAAGATGATTATCAAATAGAGACCAGTGACCGAATTGAGGGCGAATTTTCAGGATTGGGTATAGTGGTTGCGATTAAAGATGATTGGTTAACGGTGATTTCTCCCTATAAAGGTACTCCGGCTGACCGAGCAGGTATTCAGGCAGGAGATGTGATTTTGGAGATAGACGGAGAGCCAACAAGAGGAATGTCGCTGGATCGGGCGGTGAAGCGGTTGCGGGGAAAGCGAGGGACAGAGGTAACCCTGACTATCCAGCGAGAAGGGGTGGAAGACCCCTTAGAGATAACCGTAGTGCGGGATATAATTAAGATAAAAAGTGTGGAATACGAAATTTTGTCTGATGAAATCGGTGTGTTGAGGATTTTGGAATTCCATGGACGGACAGCAGAAGAAGCACAAACTGCCCTTTCTGAGCTATGGAGACAAGGGGTGGAGGGGATAGTAGTAGACTTGCGCAGTAACCCGGGTGGTTTACTTACCACTGCTATTCTGACTTCGGGGATGTTTGTTCCGCGAGGAGAAACTCTTCTTATAATAGAGTATAAAAGCGGAGAACGGGAATTTATCAGCAATTCTCTTGACCCAATTTGGAATAAGCCGGTGGTGGTTTTAATAGATCAGGGCACTGCCAGTGGGGCTGAGATAATGGCTGGAGTTCTTCGGTTAAAAGGTGTTCTTTTAATAGGGGAGAAAAGTTTTGGTAAAGGAGTAGTGCAACAGGTTTTTCCTCTTTCCCATGGAGGAGGAGTTATCTTTACCGTATCCGAGTATTATTTAGCTGATGGGTCTGATATCAATGGTGAAGGCCTGGTTCCAGATTTAATAGTAGAAACAGAGGAAGAGCAAATGAAAAAAGCAGTGCAGGAACTGGAGAGGTTACTGGATGAAACGAGAGCAATGGCCCAATAAAATTTTTTACTTAGTGGTATGCTTGCTTTTGGGGGTTGGAATTTTTATTTTTGGTTCCGAGTTAGTAAGAGCAACCATTGCTTCACCGGTTCTTTTTTCTTCTCCCCGGTTTGTTTCTGCAGAGGAAAAGGAGTGGATTGCTTTATTCATTTGTCAGGAGGTAGAAAAGAACGCTCAAGAGGTAAAAATAGTTAGCCCTCCCTCAACCGATCTGGATAGCTGGAAGGTGAAAGCCACGATCGATGGGGAAGAGGAAAAAAATCGCCTTTTTCAGTCCATGGATGCTATTTCCCGAGTTTTAGCCGATTTTGGTTTTTATGGAGAGAAGAGAGAAAAGGGAGACAAGGTTTATTTTTACCTTTTTTGGAAGCTGGACCCCTGGTTTGTTTTGGAAGCAGAAATTCTCCCTCAATACAAAGTAGCGATAGTGATTGACGACCTGGGGTACAACTTGGATCAAGCCCGTCCTTTTTTGGAATTTCCAGCAAAACTGAACCTTTCGATTTTTCCCCATCTCCCACTTTCTTCGCAAATTGCTTCGCTGGCTGCAGAGAACGGGAAAGAAGTCTTAATTCATTTTCCAATGGAAGCGTTGGATTCAACTCAGAATCAGGCAGAAACTTTTTTATTGCGGGTGGGAATGGCAGAAGAGAAGGTTGAGCAAATGTTAGAGCAGGCTTTTAGCCAAATACCCCAGGCTGTGGGGGTGAATAACCATAAAGGGTCGAAAGCGACAGAAGATGTGGTTTTAATGGAAACCTTTTTGGGTTTGCTTAAAGAGAAAAATTGCTATTTTTTAGACAGTCTTACCTCTGGGGGTTCGGTTGCTTTCGAAGTAGCTCAGAACCAGAATCTTTGCTCTTTTAAGCGAGATATATTTTTGGATGGGATACTTACCGAAGATTATATTATAGGACAGTTAAATAAAGCTTTTCAGCTATCCAAGGAGAAAGGGCAGGCGATAGCAATTGGTCATGCCAACTCGGTTACTTTTCAGGCTTTGAACAAATTTCTCTCTTCCTGGGATGACCCGCAAGTAGGTTTGGTGTTTTTATCCGAGATGGCTCTTTCTCCTACCAATTGAAGCGTAAGGGTGAGGTGAAAAATGGACTTTATAGATAATAATCGGTGTTTTCTTTGTGGGAAGAACAATCCTTACGGGTTTCAACTTAATTTTGACCGTGAAGGGGATATAACCCTTGCCAGTACCCAAGTTCCCTGGCATTATCAAGGATTCAAAGGGGTGGTACATGGCGGAATAGTAGCTTCTCTCCTGGATGAGATTATGTCCCAGAGCATTAAAAATTCTGGTAAGTTTGCGGTTACCGGTAATTTAGAAGTAAAATACCACCGGCCCTGTCTGACCGAAAAAGAGCTCTTGGTTAAAGGCTGGATAGCTGAAGTTAGTGGCCGTTTGATTAAAGCTAAAGGAGAAGTTATCCAGGATGAGGAACTCAAAGCCGAAGGGGAAGGTTTGTTTATAGTACCAAGTAAGAGCCGGGTGATAAAAACAGAGGATTCTGGAAATTAAGGGAAGGAGTGAGGTGAGCTTTGGAAAATCAAACCAGGGTACGGTTTGCTCCCAGTCCGACGGGGTTTTTGCATCTGGGTGGAGCTAGGACCGCCCTGTTTAACTGGTTGTTTGCCCGTAAATATGGAGGCACTTTTGTGCTTCGGATTGAAGATACTGACCTTGAGCGGTCGGATCAAAAGTCGGTGGAAGTTATTTTGGAAGGACTCAAATGGTTAAACCTTCTATGGGATGAGGGTCCAGAAGTAGGAGGGAAATATGGTCCCTATTTTCAAAGCAAGCGGCTTCATCTTTATCCGCAGTTCATACAAAAACTTCTGGTCGAGGGGAAAGCTTATTACTGTTTTTGTTCTCCCGAAGAGTTAGCAGAGCGGCGGGAGAAGACCATCGCTCAGGGTAAAAGCTGGAGATACGACCGGCGTTGTCTTTTTATGGAACAAAAGGAAAAAGAGCAACTAATAGCCGAGGGGAAAAAACGGGTGGTCAGATTTCGTATCCCGGAAGGAGTTACTTCTTTTGTTGATCTTTTGCGGGGGGAAGTATCCTTTGCCAACCAAGAGCTGGATGATTTTATTATTTTAAGGTCTGATGATATGCCTACTTATAATTTTGCCTGTGTGATAGATGATGCCTTGATGAAAATTTCCCATGTAATTCGGGGAGATGACCATATTTCTAATACCCCGCGCCAGGTTTTGCTTTACCAGGCTCTGGGGTTTCCTCTTCCTGCTTTTGCTCATATTCCCATGATTTTAGGTAAAGATAAAACCCGCCTGAGCAAAAGACACGGTTCTCCTTCGGTAACTTATTATCGAGATCAGGGCTATTTGCCAGAAGCTATGATGAACTATTTGGCCCGGTTGGGATGGGCTTCTGGCGAGGAAGAAAAGGAGATTTTTTCGGAAGAGGAACTGATTGAGCGGTTTGACCTGAGTAACGTGACCAAACATGCAGCCGTGTTTGACCTGGATAAACTGAATTGGATGAACGGGGTATATATTCGCCAGCGAGATAACGCTTCTTTATCTCGGATTTTAGTCGAAATTTTGCAAAAAAGAGGGAAAATAACCCCTTCTGAGGTAACGCCTGAGATGGAGGGTTACTGTGAACAAATTGTAGCCATAATGAAGGATCGGATGAAATACCTGGCTCAGATTGTGGAGGAGGCTGCTTACTTTTTTGAGCAGGAGGTCCAATTTGACCCCGAAGCCTTCCAAAAGATTCTTATGAAGGAAGGAACAGAAGAAATTCTTTCTCGCTGTTTAGAAGAGTTTAAGGAAATTGACGACTTTACCGCTCCTCGACTGGAAGAAGTGGTAAGAAAACAAGCAGAAAACTTAGGAATTAAAGCGGCCAAACTCATTCACCCGCTACGGGTGGCGGTTTCGGGTAAAAGAGTTGGTCCGGGGTTGTTCGAACTGTTGGAGGTTTTGGGTAAAAAGAGGGTGATAGAGCGAATCGGGCTGGCTTTAGAGGAAATCTCTCGTCAAAGATTAACCCAAAGTAGTTCTGGTTGAAAAAAGCGGACGAGAATGGTATTATATTAACCGCTTTCTACTTTGCTGAGAGGTCGTCTAAGGGTAGGACGCGTGACTCTGGATCACGTAGTGGTGGTTCGAATCCACCCCTCTCAGCCATTTTTTTAATTACAGCCAGCCAAACCTGCAGCGCAAACTAAAGCCAGCAGCCGGATATTTAACCCAAGTTGTACCATAAGTTTCGGAAATCAACCTATATCAGGTCTTTTCTTTTGGGGATTCTCGTTTTCGGGTAAAAATTCGTAACTTGGACTAAGGATTTTTCAAGGTTTTTGCTAAAAATTGTTGGATAACAGTTTATTCCAAAGGGTATATGTGATAGATTGGAGAAGGGAGTTTAGATGAAAACAATTGGGCGGTCTTTGCTGATAGTGCTTGATGGGGCGGGGATAGGTGAGCTGCCAGATGCGGCTGAGTTTGGGGATGAGGGGGCAAGCACTATTCCCCATGTTGCTTCTTCTGTAGGAGGGTTAAGTTTACCTAATTTAGAAAAAATGGGTTTGGGAGCAATTGCCCCGATAGCTGGGGTGAGTCCCAAGGGGACGGCTGGTGGTTATGGCAAAATGGAGGAACAATCGGCTGGCAAGGACACTACTACCGGCCACTGGGAAATTGCCGGCTTGATACTGGAGAAAGAATTTCCCACCTATCCCCAAGGTTTCCCGGCGGAGATAATCGATGTCTTTTCCCAGAAAATAGGTCGGGGGGTTATCGGCAACTATCCAGCATCCGGTACTGCAATCATTGAAGAATTAGGTCAGGAGCACATGGAAACCGGCAAACCCATTGTCTATACTTCGGCAGACAGTGTTTTTCAGGTAGCCGCTCATGAAGAGATTATTCCAGTTGAAGAACTTTATCGCTACTGCAAAATTGCCCGGGAAATATTAACTGGAGAACACGCGGTCGCCAGAGTTATTGCTCGGCCTTTTGTCGGTAAGCCGGGGGCCTTCGTCCGTACTAAAAGAAGACGTGATTTTTCTCTTCCCCCTCCGTCGGCGACCATACTGGATATTCTGGCCGAAAGTGGGTTTGAGGTTATGGCAGTAGGTAAAATAGACGACATTTTTGCCGGGAAAGGCATAACCCAATCTATCCATGTGGTTAATAACCGAGAGACTATTGATGGTGTTCTTAAATTCATGACTGGTGGTGAGAGAGGGCTTATTTTTGCTAACCTGGTAGAATTTGATATGAATTATGGTCACCGCAACGACCCAGCGGGTTTTGCCCGGGCTTTAGAAGATTTCGATAAGTGGTTGATGGAAATACTGAAAGCGATGACCGATGAGGACTTACTTATAATCACCGCTGACCATGGATGTGACCCCACTGCTCCCGGTACCGACCACACGAGGGAATATGTGCCATTGTTAGCTTATTATCCTGGCTTAAATAAGAGGGTGAACCTGGGAATTCGCCAGTCATTTGCAGATATCGCTGCTACCTTGGCTAAGATTTTCGGAGTGAGAGGAACCGGTAACGGGGAGGAATTTGCCACTTTGTTGGAGGTTTGAATAACTATAGAAATTCAGTCTGGCAGTGGATTTTAAGGTTTGTAACTGTAAGACCGGTGGAGCTGGAGTGAAAGAAAAGCTTTCCCAGATTGTTTTGATGAGAAAAAATAAACGGAGGTCATGTTTATGAGTGTTCATATTGATGCTGAAATCGGAGAGATAGCCAAAACTGTTTTGTTGCCCGGTGACCCCATGAGAGCAAAATTCATTGCTGAAAATTACCTGGAAAACCCGGTTTGCTATAACCAGGTTCGGGGGATGTATGGTTTTACCGGAGAATACCAGGGTAAAAAAGTTTCTGTTCAGGGAACGGGGATGGGGATGCCGTCAATTTCAATCTATGTAAACGAGCTTATCAAAGATTATAGGGCAGAGACCCTAATTCGAGTTGGCTCTTGTGGTTCCTTAAATCAAGAGGTCAAAATAAGAGACATTATATTGGCTATTGGCGCCTGCAGTAATTCAAAAATCAATCAGCTTCGTTTTAACGGTCGGGATTTTGCTCCAACTGCCAATTTTGAGTTGCTCAGGAGGGCATATAACTTTGCCGAAGAGCAAGGGGTAACAGTTAGAGTGGGTAATGTCTTGAGTACGGACCTGTTTTATGATGAACCTGATTTCTGGAAAATATGGAACCAATACCAGGTACTGGCGGTGGAAATGGAAACCGCTGAACTTTACACCCTGGCTGCAAGATACGGGGTCAGAGCACTCTCAATTTTAACCGTTAGTGATTCGGTGGTAACTGGTGAAGCTACTACCGCCGAAGAAAGAGAGCGAACCTTTACTGATATGATTAATATCGCTCTTTCTCTAACTGCCTTAAAAACAAAAAAAACTTAAAAATATAAAATACTAACTGAGGAAGGAAAAACGCCTTTCTCAGGGGGGCGCTGCCCCCGCTATTATCAGTGCAACCAATCTTTAACTAAGGAGGTAACACTATGAGGGAAATGCTGCTCCAAAATATTCCGGCTAAAATTGACCGGAAAAAGCTGCTGTCTTCTCTTCACCTTAAAGAAGAAACCGAGGATGGACAAAGGGTGCTTGAGTTAGCCCACGAAGCCGAAAAAATAGCTAACCCTAAAGGACTGGCCCGGGTGGCTGATATCGATTCCAAGCATGAGGATAAAGTAGTCATAGAAGGGATAACCTTTCCCAGTCGGGTAATGGCTATCAATTTAAAAGACGCTTACCGAGTGTTTCCTTTTGTAGCCACTTGTGGTCGGGAACTTGAGCAATGGGCCAAAAGTTTACCCGATTTCTTAGAACAGTTCTGGGCCACTCAAATTCAGGAAATAGTTTTGCAAGAAGCCCATCGCTTTCTACAAGCGTATCTCAAGCAGGAGTTTCAAATTAAGAAATTATCCTCTATGAACCCCGGCTCCTTGGGTGACTGGCCGATGGAGGAGCAGAGAAAATTGTTCACCCTTTTAGGTGATACCTATCAAAAAGTGGGGGTGGAATTAACCGAAAGTTTTCTCATGGTTCCTATGAAGTCAATATCTGGGATTTTCTTTCCCACCCAGGTAGATTTTGAAAATTGTCAACTTTGTTCGCGCAGTCATTGCCCGGGTAGAAGAGCTCCTTTCAACCCGGAGCTTTTGCAAGAAAAGTATAAACTGGATAAAAAGCTTAGCTAATTTCTAAACTTGGTAAAAAGGAGGCCACTCGAATGCCGGTTATTGAAATTCAACCCAGTATTTACTGGATAGGGGTTAACGATCATACCACCGATCTTTTTGAAGGAATTTGGCCCATAACCCAAGAAGGAGTATCCTATAATTCCTACTTGATAGATGGAGAAAAAAAGGTATTAATAGACCTGGCCAAATCCATTAAGGCTGACCAATTTTTTCGCCAAATATCCGAGATTTGTGAGATTAGTCAGTTAGATTACATTGTGCTAAACCATATGGAGCCTGACCACACCGGCACTCTTGGGCTATTGTGGAAATTGGCTCCTCAGGCTACTATATTGTGTACCCCTCAGGCGCAACCAATGGTCGAGTCATTTTACGGTATTACCGAGAGAGTCCAGCCGGTAGATGATGGAGAAACTATCAACCTGGGTCAATTAACTCTCAAGTTTTTCCACACCCCTTTTGTCCACTGGCCAGAAACGATGATGACCTATGAAACTTCCTCTCGAACCCTTTTTTCCTGTGACGCTTTTGGGAGTTATGGAGCACTTTCAGGAACTATTTTTGACGACCAACTAAACGATTTTGATTTCTACCTCAAACAAGCTCTTCGCTATTACGTAAACATAGTGGCCAAGTTTAGCAGC
Organism: Candidatus Atribacteria bacterium; assembly: GCA_030156825.1. Lineage (GTDB taxonomy): Bacteria > Atribacterota > Atribacteria > Atribacterales > JASGLU01 > JASGLU01. The sequence continues at coordinate 27,546 of JASGLU010000012.1, forward strand.
ATGGTCACCCGGGCCATTCAAAAGTTAGCCGATATTCCAATCAAAATAATTGCTCCCTCTCATGGGTTAATCTGGAAAAACGACCCGCAGAAAATTGTGGACCTTTATCAAACTTGGGCTCGATTAGCTAATGGAAAGGGGGATAGAGCGGTAACTTTGGTTTATGGTTCTATGTATGGTAATACCGAAGAAATGATGGATGCAGTGGCTCAGGGGGTTGCTCAAGCTGGGATACCGGTGGAAATTTTTGACCTGAGAAGAACTCATTTTAGTTACATCCTACCTGCCCTATGGTTGCATCAGGGGGTGATAATAGGTGCTCCCACTTACGAAACGGCCCTTTTTCCCCTTGCTGTTCAGCTGCTTGACCTTTGCCACCGGAAGGCAATAAAAAATAAGAAAGTGGCCTATTTTGGTAGCTTCGGCTGGTCAGGTGGAGGGCAAAGGGAATTAGAGAAGTGGGCAACCGAACTAAAATGGGAATTAACTGACACCTTGGTATTCCGGGGAGCAGCCACCTTAGAAGACCTCAAAAAAGGACAGCAATTTGGAAGAGAATTTGCTAAAATGTTAAAAGAAGATTTAGTATAAAAATCTTTCATATAGGAGGACGTAAAATGCTAAAGAAAAATTTGGAAGAAGCTCTCAACCAGCAGATTAAAAACGAGCTCTATTCGGCTTATCTATACCAAGCGATGGCTGCTCAGTGTGAATCGATGAATCTCAAAGGATTTGCCCATTGGTTAACGGTTCAGGCAAAAGAAGAAGTTGAGCATGCCCGGCGTCTTTATGACTTTATTAACGACCGGGGAGGACGGGTAATATTGGAAGCAATAGATAAACCACCGGTAGAATTTGGTGGTGTCAATGAGATGTTCCAAAAAGTCTTGGAGCACGAACAAAAAGTTACTTCCATGATTAACCAGCTCTACCAACTGGCCCAGCAGGAAAACGATTACCCCTCCCAAATTTGCCTTCAGTGGTTTATCAATGAACAGGTAGAAGAGGAAAAAAGCGCAGCCGAAATTATAGGAATGTTAAACTATGTTGGTGATAAAGGGCAAGGTTTGATAATGCTTGACCGGGAGTTGGGAAAAAGAGAAGGGTAATAAAAGGGGTCAGGTCTTTCAATATAACAATAAGGGGGGGAAGAACCCCCCCCTTATCAATCCCCCTAAAAGACAAGAACTAAAGAAAAAAACTAAAAAAACAGTGCGGCCGGGCAAGGTCGTGTCAGTTAGTGGGTGCGATGCCTACCTGGGGAAAATCTGCAAGTTGGGTTAATGGAGAATCACTACCATCTTCTATTGGGGACGCCAGAAGGTAATCTCTCCCGGGGTATGAGACAGCTCAATGGTATCTATACCCAGCGGTTCAATCGGCGACATAGTAGAGTAGGGCATCTTTTTCAAGGAAAGATGCAAAGCTATTCTGGTTGATAAAGAAGCTTATCTCCTGGAATTAAGCCGCTATATTGTCCTAAACCCTGTTCGGGCGGGTCTGGTCGATAGACCGGAGGAATGGCACTGGAGTAGCTATCGGGGTACTGCCGGATATGAACCAATTCATTCTTGCCTCACTACCACTTGGATTCTTGCCCAGTTTGGAGAAGATACAAAAGAAGCCCGAAAACGGTATCAAGGGCTTGTTTGGCAGGGGATAGAGATAGAATCACCTTTGAAAAAAGTAGAAGGGCAGCTGTACCTTGGTAGTAAGGCTTTTGCAGATGAAATTAAGAAACTGCTGCCCGATGAGGAAATTACCGCTGAGGTGCCAAAGGCACAGCGATATCTAATCAGGCCTTCTCTTGAAGAAGTATTTAGCTCACCGGTAGATACTTCGGAAGAGGAGCTAATGTACAGAGCTTGGGTTCAGTATAATTATACCTTGCAGCAGATTGCTGAATATAAAGGCGTTCATTATACTACGGTGAGTCGAAAGATAAAAAAGTTTGCAGGAAAAAAGGAAATGTGATAAAGAAAGGCCTGATCCCGAATTTATTGGGTTGACATTGGAGAGATAAAAGATATAATTTTTCAGTGCAATATTTTGGATGGGGGTGGATTCGAGGGTAAAAACGGAGACACCGATAGGTGTTAGTTAGAGACCCTGCCTGAACGCCCGGATGGGATGGTCTTATTCCCAAGAGGGGAGTGCCCCCCTCTTGTCTAATTTCGGAGAAAAGCTCCGAAAGGGGGAGCGCTGGTGGAAAGAATAATAAAAGCTGGATTTTGGGTTTTGAGAATATAAAGAAAGACTGCCCGGTAGTCATAACTTGCGGGCAACTTGTGTTTTTGAAGAAAAAGTCTATCCCGAAAAACCAGTACTGGTTTTTCGGGATAGACTTTTTCTGTGGTGGAGTTTTAATTTATAAGACTTAGCTCAGCTAATTAAAAAGTGGGAAGGAGGTTTGAACTATGAAAATTGCTGTGGAAATCGGAACCCACCTGGTCTTGGATGGTTACAGCGAAAGCGAGGCACTTCTTAGCAACCCCAACTTGGTTTACCAATTTTTAGATACTTTCCCGGGTGAAATGGGTATGACTAAGGTTTTACCACCTTTCGTTTTCCCCCACAAAGGAGAAGATCATTTAGAGCAAGAAGGAATTTCGGGGATTGTGATAATTTCGGAAAGTCACATCAGCATTCACACTTTTCCCCTTCGTAAATATCTGAGCCTTGATATATTTTCTTGCAAACCGTTTGATGTAGAAAAGGCAACAGAGCATTTAGTGCAATTTTTTGGATTGACCAGTTTTAGCAAACAGGTACTGGATCGGGGGTTTGAATATCCGAAGAGCTTAGGGTTCAGCCTGCCGTTACTGGTAGAAGAGAGAAAGGAGAGTTTGGAGAAAATGGCCCACACTTGACTCACTTCCTTCGTCTAAATGGGTGATACCTGCCAGCAAAAAGGTGTCACCCATTTTTTATTGGCTGGTTTTTTCTGTTCTTTTCTGGCATTCAGAGCAAAAAGGAGTATAAGGAACCGCTTCTAACCTCTCTAAGGATATTTCTCTTTGGCATAACTCGCATTTTCCATAAGTTCCAATCTCGATTTTCTTCAGAGATTGGTTGATTAATTCCAAAAGTTGATAAATCCTTTTTTGAGATGTCCTCTCCAGCTCGCTTTCAAGGGTAGCTTCTCCCATGTCTCCTTCATCCTTTGATTCTTGAAAGGGATTGTGGTTTTGAAAAAATAACCTTTCCTTGTTTAATTTATCTGTTAATTCCTTTTGAATAGTTAAAAGTTTTGCTCGAAAATTGTTTTTGAGATTTTTATCCATTTTTCTCACCTCTCATCTTGGTACCTCTATTTTAAAATAGTTTTAGATATTGTAAAATGGGTTAAAAAGTGAAAGCTGGTTTTTCCATGAAGAGGAAAGAGCTATTTTGGGTTAGTTTTACCGCCATAGGCGTGGTTTTGGTCTTTTTAGCAACTTTAATTCATATCCCCCTTCCCTCTTTCCGTTTATATTTTAACCTGGGGGAAACCACTATTTATGTAATTGCTATTATCTTTGGCCGTTTTACGGGGATGATAGCCGGGGCTATAGGTTCAGCTTTGGCCGATATTCAGCTGGGTTATTCCGTCTGGGCTCCTTTTAGTCTGGTGATAAAGGGAGTAGAGGGATATTTAGTGGGAACCTTTGCTGCCCGGGGTAAAGACTGGGAAAAAAGAGCCGTGGGTCGGGGGGCAGCTTTTATGGTTTTGGGCTATAGTTTAGCCGCTTGGCTTCTTTTTGGGTGGCCGGCTCTATTGTGGGAATTGCCTTTAGACCTTATTCAATGTGGAGTGGGAATAGTGTTAGCTCTTTTAGTAGTGAGATATTTGCGAAGTCGTTTTTCCTGGGTAAATCGCATGAAAGAGTTGGGATAATGGACAAGCAAAATTTAATAGGGTTGTTACCTGCTAACTTTTCTGAGAGCATAGAAGGACCTGCTTTTAGGATTCAGCAAATTTTCGACTGGATTTACCGGAAAAAGGTGGATTCTTTTTCTTCGATGACTAATCTTCCTCTTGTTTTGCGAGAAAAGTTGGCTTCTCAGTTTAAAATTGGGTCGACTAAAGTATTAAAAATCCAGCAATCGGCAACCGGTGCTCGCAAATATCTTATAGGATTAAGCGATGGGCAAGCGGTAGAAGCGGTTCTCATCCCTTATAAAAATTGGGTTACTCTGTGCCTATCCACCCAGGTGGGTTGCCCGGGGGGGTGTGTTTTTTGCTTTTCTGGCAGGAACGGATTAAAAAGAAATTTAAGCTTTCAAGAAATAGTAGAAGAAATCTGGTTAATAGAAAAGATAGAGGATAAAAGAGTGAAGAACATAGTATTCATGGGTATGGGAGAGCCACTGTTAAACTACCCAAATTTGGCCCGGGCTTTGGAGGTGATTAATTCTCCCCAGGGGCTGGGAATTGGTTCCCGGAGAATAACTGTATCTACTGTAGGTATTCCAGATAAAATTGTTCAGCTGGCCCGGGATTGGCCCGAGGTAAATTTAGCCATCTCTTTGCATGCTCCTGACGACAAATTAAGAAATCAATTGGTTCCCCTTAACCGGACTTTTCCTCTGAAGGATGTTTTGGCCGCCTGGGAAGAATATTTTTCCCTTACTCACAAGAGAGTAACGGTAGAATATGGTTTGTGGCGGGGGGTTAATGATAAATTGGAACATGTCTATCAATTGTGTGATTTGGTAGCCAATCGGTCGGTACACATAAACCTTATTCCGGGTAATGGGGCCAGCGATGATCGTTGGCGGCCCTCTTCTCCTGCCCGAGTTAAACTATTTGCCCAAATTCTGCGAGAGAGGGGAATTAATACCACCATTCGCCGCTCGTTAGGCCATGATATTAAAGCAGCCTGTGGGGAACTGAGCCGGACTTATATTGGTAAGGAGGAAGTCGGATGATTATAGTTTTGCGAAGTGAGGCAACTCAAAAAGAAGTAGATGAAGTGGTTGCCCGTTTAAAGAATTTAGGGTTTGGTGCCCACGTATCGCGAGGGGTAGAGCGGACCATCATTGGGGCTATTGGAGACGAACGAGAGGTTGACTTAGAAGAGAAAATTGGGGTTTTACCTTTTGTAGAAAGAGTAATACCGGTTTTAGCTCCTTATAGGCTAACCAGTCGAGAGTTCAGGCCGGCTGATACAGTAGTAAAAGTGGGAGAGGCGGAAATTGGAGGAGGGAAAGTAACTGTCATTGCCGGGCCTTGTGCGGTGGAATCGGAAAAGCAGATTTTGGAAGTGGCTCATCGGGTAAAGGAAGCCGGGGCTAAAATTTTGCGGGGAGGTGCTTTTAAGCCCCGCACTTCTCCTTACAGTTTTCAGGGCTTGGGGGAGTTAGGGTTGCGCTTATTAGCTCGAGCTCGGGAAGAGACTGGTTTACCCATAGTGACCGAAGCCCTGGGGGTTGAGGAATTATCGTTGGTAGCTCAGTATGCTGATGCCATTCAAATAGGAGCCCGCAATATGCAAAATTTTCGCCTGTTAGAAGCGGTGGGCAAGCTACGTAAACCGGTCCTCCTCAAGCGGGGGATGATGAGCACGGTGGATGAATTTTTGATGTCGGCCGAATACGTTTTAGCCCAGGGTAACTACCAGGTAATCCTTTGTGAACGGGGGATCCGCACATTTGAGCCCTCTACCCGTAATACCTTGGATTTAAGCTGTGTTCCTTTGATAAAAAGCCGAAGCCACTTGCCTATCGTTGTAGACCCCAGCCACGGCACTGGTCGGAGTGATTTAGTCGAACCCATGAGTCTTGCTTCCTTGGTGGCCGGAGCCGATGGTCTAATTGTTGAAGTTCATCCCAATCCGGTGGAAGCCTTATCTGATGGTCCCCAATCTATCACTCCCTTTCAGTTTAGCTCTTTGATGGAAGAGGTTAAAAAGATAACCCGCTTGCTGGGAAAGGAGATATAGGTTTGCATTATCAGATTGCAATCATTGGTTTGGGATTGATGGGAGGGTCAATTGGTCTTGAGCTTGCTCAATGGGAACAAAAAGGGGTTATTCGGGGATATGATATAAAAGAAGAAGTGCTGGATATTGCCCAGGATAAAGGAGCAATTGATTATAAAAGCCTGAGCGTGCAAGAGGCGGTGGAAGGAAGCGACTTGGTATTTATAGCTACTCCGGTCAGGAGTATCCCTCAGGTTTTCTCTTCTATTCGTTCTTTTTTGGCCCCTTCGACTTTGGTTTGTGACCTGGGTAGCACTAAACAATGGGTGTATCAACAAATTAGCCCTGACATAGAAGGGATAAAATATACCGGTTTTCACCCCATGAGTGGGGGAGAAATGGAGGGCATTAGAGGGGCAAGGCTCGGTCTTTTTCACGGGTTTCCCCTGTTTGTTTCTCCTTTTACCCCGCTGGAAGCAGAGGATTTGTCTATAGTTGAGAATATTGCTCAACTAATCGGAGGTAGGGTTTTTTTTTAACCCCCGAAGAGCACGATCGTGTTTGTGGGTGGGTGAGCCATTTGCCCCACTTAATAGCTAACGCTTTTTTATGGGGTATAGGGGAAGAGAGTAAGGAATTTCCTCGACTGGGAGGTTCATCCTTTAGAGACTTTATTCGAGTGGCAGGATCTTCTCCCGAGATGTGGTTGGATATTTTTTTAACCAACCGAGAAAACCTGATAAAAGCGGTCTCTACTTTTAAAGAGAAGTTGGAACTCATCGCTGATTACTTAGAAAGCGGTGAAGAAGAAGAACTTTTTGATTTACTGAATAAATTAAAAGCTTGGAGAAAGGAGCTTTTCTAAATGTTCACCTGGCATACGGCAGGGGAATCCCATGGTAAAGGGGTGTTAACTTTAATCTGTGGGTTACCAGCTGGGCTTGAAATAGAGGTAGATTTTATTAACCGGGAATTGTCCCGCCGACAGAGGGGTTTTGGTTCGGGAGAAAGAATGGAGCTGGAACGGGACCAGATAGAGATTTTAAGTGGTATAAGGTGGGGTAAAACCATTGGTAGCCCGATAGCGATTTTAGTCAAAAACCGAGATTACTCTAATTGGGAGCGAATAATGAATCCGGAGGGTAGTCCCCCTCCGGATTACGCACCGATTACTGTTCCTCGTCCTGGTCATGCTGATTTGGCAGGAATGGTTAAATATCGGTTGCAAGATATACGGCCGGTAATTGAAAGGGCAAGTGCTCGGGAAACCGTGGGACGGTGTGTGGCCGGAGCGCTGGCTAAAATTTTACTGAAGGAGTTGGAAGTTAAAGTAGGCGGATTTGTGGAAAGTATTGGACCAATAAGCTTGGAAGAAACCTCTTTATCGCTGGAAGAAAGACTTTTTTCCGCCGAAAATTCACCTTTGCGAATTCCGAGTGATCGGAAAAAAGAACAAGAGATAATATCTATGGTCGAGCGGGTCAGAGAAGGGGGAGATACTCTAGGAGGTACTTTTGTGGTGGGAGCCCAGGGAGTAGTTCCGGGTTTGGGAACTTATGTTGAGGCGGAGAAACGCTTAGATGCTCGTTTAGCCTCAGCCCTGATGAGTATTCCCGCTATAAAAGGGGTGGAAATCGGCGAGGCGTTTCGTTCAGCCACTTTACCCGGAAGCAAAGCTCATGATCGGATTTTTTTTGATCCGGGGAAAAAGCCCCTTCCTTTTTTTCGTAAAACTTTCTTTGCTGGAGGTTTGGAAGGGGGGGTAACGGTAGGAGGTCTTTTGTGGGTTAGGTGTGCTATGAAACCGATTCCCAGTCTCCGTCGAGGTTTGCCAACAGTTGATATTCTAACTAAAGAACCGGTAACTGCCCGTTATGAACGGTCCGATGTTTGTGCTGTGCCTCGAGCGGTAGTGGTAGGGGAAGCCATGCTTGCTTTAGTTTTAGCGCAGGCTTATCTGGAAAAATTGGGGGGAGACTCTATTTCCGAAGTTAAAGAAAGATTTGCCGGTTATCTAAATTATCTGGAAAAATTTGGAGAAAAGATGGATGGGGAAAATAAAATTGATTAGTTATCCAAAATGGCCTACAATTTTCGAGGACGTGAAAAGATGAAAATTCCTATTTGTCGACCTTTTATCGGAAAAGAAGAAAAAGAAGCGGTTTTAGCCGTGCTTGACTCGGGGCAACTGGCCCAAGGAAAAGAAGTTGCCCAATTGGAAGAAAACTTTGCCCGATTTTTAGGGATCAGGGAAGCGGTAGCTACTTCCAGCGGTACCACTGCCCTTTTTACTGTTTTACAAGCGCTGGGAGTTAAAACCGGTGACCGGGTAGTAACTACTCCCTTTACCTTCGTGGCTAGTGCGAGCTCTATTGTGCAGGCGGGAGGGATTCCGGTTTTCTGTGAGGTGGATGAGAAAACTTTTAACCTCGATGCCAACCGATTGGAAGAGATATTAAAAGCCAATCCCCGGATAAAAGGGATGGTGGTGGTTCATCTCTATGGTCTTCCCTGTTCGATGGAGGATATTCTTTATTTAGCCAAGCGCTATCAAATTTTTGTGGTAGAAGATTGTGCCCAGGCTCACGGGGCTGAATTGCAAGGCAAAAAAGTGGGGACTTTTGGAGATGCCGGAGTGTTCAGTTTTTACCCCACCAAAAATATGACCACCGGAGAAGGGGGTATGATTGTTACCTCCTGCCCTCAATTGGCAGATAAATGTCGAATGCTTATCAACCATGGTTCTCACGAGAAATACTTACACCAGATTCTGGGTTATAACTTCCGGATGAACAATTTGGGAGCGGCTATCGGTTTGGTTCAGTTGAGGAGATTAAACCAAACTAATCAAAAAAGAAGAAAGAACGCTGCTTTTTACACCAATCAGCTTTCCGGTATACCCTGGATAGTTACTCCTTTTGAGCCCGCCTCAGCTACCCATGTTTACCACCAGTATACTCTCCGGGTTTTGCAGGGTAGGGATTCTTTGCGGGCTTATCTGAAAGACAAAGGTATAGGGACCGAGGTTTATTATCCCTTACCCCTCCATCAGCAACCATTTTTAAAGTCGATTTTAGGGGAGCAGTCTTTCCCCGTTTCTGAGAATCTTTCTCGAGAGGTTCTTTCTCTTCCGGTTTACCCTCTCTTACAGCAGGAGGAACTGGAAGAGATAGTGTTTCATATCAAGCAATTTTTTAATTTACCATCAATCCAGCTTCTAGCTAAGGAGGAAGCCACTTGGGAGTAACTAAAGTAGGAGTGATAGGAGTCGGTTATTTGGGTCAGCATCATGCCCGAATTTACTCAGAGCTCCCCCAGGTAGATTTAGTGGGAGTGGTAGACATTAACTCCCAAAGAGCGATTGAGGTGGCCAATCGCTATGGTACCACCCCTTTTTTTGACTATCGTGACCTTTTTGGCAAGGTGGATGCGGTGAGTATAGTGGTGCCTACTGTTTTACATCGCTCTATTGCCGGTCATTTCTTAGAGCAGGGGGTTAACATTCTCATCGAAAAACCGGTAACCACCACCTTAGAAGAAGCAAAAGAACTAATGGAGCTGGCCAGCCGAAAGAAAGTAGTTTTGCAGGTGGGCCACATTGAGCGCTTTAACTCAGCGGTAATAGAACTTTCTAAAATTATCGATCACCCGGTATTTATTGATTGTTACCGAATGGGCCCTTACAGCAAGCGCAATGTTGATGTGGGGGTAGTATTGGACTTGATGATTCACGATATTGATATTGTTATGAGTATGGTAAAAAGCAGAGTTACTCGGGTGAGCGCTTTCGGTTACCCGGTGTTTTCTCGGGAAGAGGATATTGCCAATGCGCAATTGCTTTTTGGGAACGGTTGTATTGTTAACCTGACTGCTAGCCGGATAACCAAAAAGAAGATCCGGCGGATGGAAGTTACTCAGATTGACTCTTTTGTTTCCATCGATTATTTAGAGCAAGAACTGGCTGTTTATCGAAAAACACCTTCTGTTTTTCCTGATATGCTTATGGAAAGGCCAGTAATGCAAAAAGGAGAGCCACTTCGGTTGGAACTCGAACACTTCGTCCGTTGTGTGCGAAACGGTGAACGGCCCTTAGTTGGGCTGGAGGAGGGTAAAGACGCCTTAGAGATTGCTTTGAAAATACTGGAAGATATTAAGAACAATCAGGATGGAGAAAAATGAGTAAAAGCTACGATGTGATTGTGATAGGAGCCGGGCCAGCCGGGATTTTCACTGCCCTGGAGCTGGCTGAAAAAAGTGATTTGAATGTCTTGATGGTAGATCGGGGAAGAGACATTGAGCGAAGAAGATGCCCCGCTC
>JASGLU010000074.1 GCA_030156825.1 Candidatus Atribacteria bacterium
AAAACAGAATTCAATATAATCTTAGAGAAATAATAGTGGTCTATCCTTTCAGTTTTTCGTTTTTTAAGTCTTTGCCTTTTATTTTTAGTTTTTCGCTTTTGGGGGGTTTAAGGGGGGCGAAGCCCCCATTATTGCCGTTTACGGGATAGATAGGAGAGTATTTACTTTTAAAGTAACTTAAGGAATAAAGATTACTAATATAAAGTATAATATGGCCAGTTAGAGAAACAGGCTGCCAGAGTTCCTCAAAAAGAAGGTTCAGAAGGGCTCTGAGAAAAGAGTCTGTTACAGAAAAATGGGAGAGGGGATGAAACAGCAACTGTTAGTTTTCAATTACTTATGAGAGAAGGTTAACCACCATTTTGCCTGATATTATATTTAAAAATACTATAGTTCAAATTGCAAATTATAACTTTACTACCTTTGCCCTGGCGGTTTTCCTCACCAGCTGGATGATTCTCGCTATAGGGATAATAACTCTGATTCGAGAAAAGACCTCGCGTGAAAGTATTTCCTTCTTTTTAGTTACTCTAACAGTTTTTCTGTGGCTGTCCTCCAATTCTTTTATATACGTTTCTCCCAACGAGGAAACAGCACTCCGGTGGGACAAATTAGCCTATTTGGGAACATCTTTTATCCCTGCTGCCCTTTTCCAGTTTACTATTTTCGCTCTCCGAACCTATCCCTCCCAGCAGCGAACAGCCTGGACAGCGTGGATTCTCTCTTCCTTTTTTTCTATATGTGCTTTTACCTGTGACAATTTTATTCTGGGGGCAAAACTATACCCCTGGGGCTATTTCACCTATACTGGATGGATAGGTATCCCCTTTTTAGTTTTCTTCCTCTCTATGTTGCTCGCCAGCCTCTTGCAATATTATAAAAAGAGCCAGGAAGAGTTATCTCCCATAACTAAGCTCCGAACCAGACTTTTCTTTCGAGCTATTTTCGTAGGCAGCCTGGCAATCATTGAATTTCTGCCCACTTTCGGAGTTCCTATTCCTCCTCTGGGCTTTATTCCCATTCTCTGCTTTGTATTTTTAGGAGCACCGGTTATCTGGCGCTACCACTTAGTAGATGTTACTCCTGCTTTGGCCGCCCAGGAAGTCATCAATAATATGAGTGATGCTCTTTTGGTGTTCGACCAGGAGGGAATAGTACAGCTGGTTAACCCGGCTTTCTCTCGGCTCTTGGGAAAAAAAGAAAAAGAAATAAAGGGGTTACCGGTCAAACTTCTCTTACCCAACCTTTTTCCCCCGGCGGCAGAAAAACCCCTTCAGGAACGCCCAATAGTTAATCACTCTTTTACTCTTCATCTTGAAAGTGGAAAAGAGCTTTTTTTAGAGGTCTCCCTTTCTCCCATTCAAAAGGCCGGTGAGATATTAGCCTGGATAGTTTTAATCAGAGATGTAACCGAGGTAAAGAAAGCTGAAGTACGATATCGGACTATTTTTGAAAACACGGGATCGGCTACTATCTTAGTAGAGGAAGATATGACTATCTCTTTGGTCAATCGGGAGTTTGAAAAAATAGTCGGTCTTCCTAAAGAAAAAATAGAGGGAAAGAAGAAATTTACCCAATTTTTTGCTCCTCCTGATATTGACCAGATGATAGAATATCATCAGAGACGCCGTATTGTCCCGGAGGCCGTTCCTAAAAAATACACCACTCATCTCATAGACCAGAAGGGTAACGTCAGAGAAGTTTTAGCCAGTGTAGACCTCATCCCCCACACCAAACAATCGATAGCTTCTTTAGTGGATGTTACCGATTTGAGAAGAGCGGAAAAACAGATTGCTCTCCAGCTGGATATGCTCAGTCGTCTCTATCGGGGAGCGCAGGAGCTTTCCGAAACTTTGGATTTAGAAGAATTGGCCCGGCTGACAGTCCGCTATGCAACTCAAGACCTCGGAGCAAAATTAGCTTTTTTCTTAGTTCCTAAAGATAATAAGGAGTGGGAAGTTCTCTCCGCTTTCCCTGCTCCTTACCCCTCCAGTCTCCAGCGCTGGCTGAGCTCTCCAGAAAAGGACCGGTTATTGGCTGACCTTGTGCAAAACGGTTCTTCTCTGGTGGTGGGTTTGACAGAGGAAACCAAATATCCCCAATTGGCAGAAATAGCAGATAATCTGGCAGTGAAGGAGGCAAGACTTTTCCTTTTAGGAAAACCCCTCTCACCCCTGGGGGCTTTAATCTGGTTGATAGATAAGCCTGAACTTTTATCTTCTCGATCCGGTTTTATTCAGACTTTTATTCAGCAAGTGGTCACTTCCGGTGAGAAAGCCCAGCTTTTCTCTCGACTGCAAAGACAGATAGATAGAATGCGTAGTCTGCATGCTATTGACCGAGCCATTGCTTCCAGTTTGGATTTGCAGGTAGTATTAAATTTGGTCTTGCAGGAGGCTGTTCGCCATTTAGAAATCGATGCTGCCTGTGTTTATTTACTTGATTCTGCCTCGTATCTCCACTATCGAGCTGGTCTTGGGTTTCTTCTTCCTGAGACAAGCGCTTACCAGTTTCGCTTAGGAGAAGGGGCTTTGGGCAAAGCAATGCTGGAGAAAAAGCCGCTATTCATTTTTCAAATCAAACAGGAAGATCTTACCGCTCTCCCCCCTTTTATAGAAAAGGAAGGATTTTTATCTCTCTTTGCCGTACCTTTGATGGCCAAAAATAAAACCCGGGGGTTACTGGTAGCTTTTCATCGACTTCCTCTCCATCCTTCCCCCAGACGACTGGAATTTTTAACTACTTTAGCCGGACAACTGGCCATAGCTATTGATAATATTACTATGTTTGAGGAACTCACCCGCTCCCACCTTAAATTAAGCCTGGCCTATGATACTACCATTGAAGGCTGGGCCCGGGCGCTGGAACTTCGAGACCAAGAAACCGAAGGCCACACCCGCAGAACAACAGAGCTCACCTTAAAGTTAGCGCAAGCTCTGGGAGTTAACTCCGAAGACCTCATCCATATTCGCCGGGGGGCACTTCTCCATGATATCGGTAAAATGGGTATCCCGGATCAAATTTTGCTGAAACCCGGACCCCTTAGCAAGGAAGAGTGGAAAATTATGAAAAAGCATCCAACGTATGCCTGGGAGTTACTTTCTCCTGTTGAATATCTTCGCCCGGCTTTGGATATCCCTTACTGCCATCATGAGCGCTGGGACGGAAAAGGATACCCTCGAGGGCTAAAAGGAGAGGAAATCCCTCTGGCCGCCCGGCTATTTGCAGTAGTAGATGTGTGGGATGCTTTAATTTCTGATCGGCCTTATCGCCCGGCCTGGCCAAAAGAAAAGGCTCGGGAATACATCAAAGAACAAGCGGGCCACCATTTCGACCCCCAGGTGGTGGAAAAATTTTTAGAACTTCTTGAGCACTTAGAGGAAGAGTGAGAGACCCCCATGCTGCATGAAAGCAGGAAAGATATGGTTTGTCATTTTTTTTCTGGTAAAGCCAGTTTTAGGAAAATTTTAGTGCTCGAAGTTGTGCTGGGGATTTTTCTTTGGGCATCAGTGAGGGTCCACGCCCAATCCCCCGGTTCACTTGCTTCCTATTTTTCCCAGAATTCTCAACTTCCCCGTTACCAGGCCCAGGTAGTAGCCACCTATCCTCACGACCCAACAAGCTTTACCCAGGGATTAGTCTATAAAAACGGCATATTATATGAAAGTTCTGGTTTGTACGGTGAGTCGAGCTTAAGAAAAGTTGAATTAGCCACCGGAAAAGTTATCCAGCAAGTAAAACTTAAGGATCGATATTTTGCCGAAGGGCTTACCCTGTTAGACGGTACTCTGGTGCAGCTTAGCTGGAAATCCCAACGGCTATTCCGTTATCGCCAGGACACTTTAGAACTTATCAGCATCCAGGAATATCCTTACCAGGGGTGGGGCATTACCTACGATGGAAATCATCTAATCACAAGCGACGGCTCTCACATCCTGCGTTTTCTTGATCCCGAAAAACTTTCCCTGGTGAGGGAATTAGCCGTTACTTCCGGCGGAAGAAAAATTGAGCGGCTGAACGAATTAGAATATATCAATGGCAAAATTTACGCCAATGTCTGGCAAACCAGCTTGGTTGTGATTATCGACCCCCAAGAGGGCGAAGTGGTGGGGTGGATTGACCTATCCTGCCTGGAAGAAAGAGAGAAAAAAAGCAACCAGTGGGAAAACGTCTTAAATGGAATTGCTTACTATCCAGAAGGCAACCAGCTGTTGGTAACCGGTAAAAGATGGTCGCGCATCTATCAGATAAAACTCAGGGAAATAGAAGCTGAATAGGTCCGTTTATATTGCCTATAGAGCAAACAAGCTACCACTCCCGGCAAATAATCCTCCAACTCCAGCTGAATAAAGCAATCAATAACCCAGGAAGTATAAACCCAAAAAAGCAACGGTTACCGATAAAAATACGGTTAAAATAATCTCCCCTTTAAACCAGGAACAAATAACCGCGGCGGCAGCCCCGACTATAGCAACCAAAGGATAATTGGGAATCGCCGTCCATACCCCTGGAAGGATTAGCGCTCCCAAGGCAGCCGGGGGGATATAACGTAAGAGTTTCTTAACCGGCCGGGGAAACCTCAACCGGGAAAAAGCTAAAAAAGGAAGAAAACGAGGGATAAAAGTAACCAACGTCATTCCAACAATTATCAAAATAGTATCCGTCAATTTTCTACCTCCTCTTCCTCATCTAATAACCAGGCACCCGTACCGGCAGCTGCCAGAATAGCCAGTATAATATTCCAACCATCGGCGAAAAGTTCAAACCAAGCAAGAAAAGAGTGAATTAGCCCACCGATAACAGCAACTACAGCTACCGAAAGAGATTTTTTCGCTTCCGGTACAAGGAGGGCAATAAAGAGAGCATAAAGTGCCAACCCCATACTTGCCTGGAGAATGGACGGGAGAACATTACCAAATAGATAGCCAATTACTGTTCCTCCCACCCAGCTGATGTAAGCTGAATATTGCAGACCTAAAACAAAGTTAATTCCCTCACGGGGTGGTCGGGTTGAAAAATAGGCAAAAGACTCATCAGTTATTCCAAAACTAAGCAGGGGGAGTAGCCACGGTCGGCCTTTTATTGGAAAAACAGTCACCAGGTAAGAGCTCATAAGAAAATGCCGAAAATTCACAACCAGAGTAAGGGCAATAATTTGCGCCGGGGTGGCTCCCATTTGCATAAGTTGGAGAGCCATAAATTGGCTGGCACCGGCAAACACCAGCGCTGAAAAAAGAAACGTCTCCCCCAGGGTAATGCCAATCGATTTAGCCAGTAGACCAAAAGTCACCGCCACCGGAATATAGCCAACAAAAATTGGGAACGAGGCCATTACTCCCTGTCCCAGCTCCCAAAAGCCATTTTCACGGGACTTCGATAACATCCCTATTTTCGTAAAGCTCACCCTTTCCCCGGTTTTGGGTAAATTGCCGCTCAAATAAAGTTTAAGCTGACTGCTAAACCTTATTTTTGCTGCTTTCCGGAGGAGATACCTCCATCAGTTTCTCACCTAAGTAGAGAACAAAAGCCAATGCGGCTCATTTCCCTTTCGGCCAGCAGTATAAGCCTTGAGCGGTTATTCCAGAAAGAATAGCAAAAACCAAAGGCCAAAACAAGGGTTAATTATCGAAAATGGCTCCTTGGCCGCTTGAGCTAAATTGCAAATCTTTACCAGAAAAATCTTCCTTCTTTATGCTAAAATCGATTCATAAGTCTTTTAGTCTGGGTTACCTGAAAATGAGAATCTTCAAAAGAAAAGGCCTGATATTAAGTTGATTGTTAAAATTTATGGTACAATTTGGGTCAGGTAGGATAAGTATTTTAATTGTAAACTGAAAAACTATTTTTCCATCAAGCAGAAGGGTTTTACAAAGATAATCAATAAAAATGGCAACTAAAACTATCAACCCCAAACTTAATGAAAAAGACCATTCCCAATCAACGATTGAGATTACCCCGGACTTTAAAAAAGCACTTGACCTTTTAGAAAACAGTTCTGCTCACTTGTTTATCACCGGAAAAGCCGGCACCGGAAAATCCACTTTGCTTGACTTTTTTCGCCACCAAACTAAAAAGAAGCTGGTGGTATTAGCCCCCACCGGGGTTGCCGCCCTGAATGTCAGAGGACAGACCATTCACTCTTTTTTCAAGTTCAAGCCGGATATAACACCGAACAAGGTAAAAAGACTTCCCCCAGACGAAAGGGAAATTTACCAGGAGTTGGATACTATTATCATCGATGAAGTCTCCATGGTAAGGGCCGACCTGTTAGATTGCGTGGACCGCTTCTTACGACTCAACTGTCGGGAGCGAAAACAACCTTTTGCCGGTAAACAGATGGTATTCATCGGCGACCTTTATCAACTGCCACCGGTCATCAAAAAAGGAGAGCGAGCGATTTTTAAAAACCAATACAAAACCGGTTACTTCTTCTCAGCCCAAGCATTTGAGAGTTTACCACTTACCCTGATTGAGCTGGAGAAGATATTCAGACAGAAAGACCAAAAATTTATTGAAATTTTAAATGCAATCCGCAACCAGACCATAACCGATGAACTTTTAGCAGTTCTCAACAGCAGATACGACCCCGATTATGTACCCCAGGAGGACGACTTCTATATCTACCTTACCACGCGCAACCGTTTAGCCAATAAACTCAACCAGGAACAACTGACTAAAATCAATGGTCGCCAGTATAATTTCGAAGGGATAACCAAGGGAAACTTTGATCAGCACAGTCTTCCCACCGAGAAGATAATCTCTTTAAAAGTAGGAGCTCAAGTTATGCTTTTGAACAACGACCCCTATGGCCGCTGGGTTAATGGCAGCCTGGGCAAAGTGGTTAAATGTACCCAGGGCAAAGAAGGAAAACCAGACTCAGTAACAGTTGAATTGGCAGATGGTGGCCGGGTGAGAGTCGAACCTTTTACTTGGGAAATTTTTGAATACCAATACGACGAACATACCTCCTCTATCAAAACCCACACATTGGGCTCCTTTACCCAATTACCTCTTCGGCTTGCCTGGGCAATTACTATCCACAAAAGTCAAGGTAAAACTTTTGACCGGATAGTTTTAGACCTCGAAGGGGGAGCCTTCTCTCCTGGCCAAGTCTATGTGGCTCTGAGCCGGTGTACTACTCTCTCGGGGATTGTGCTCAAACAACCTATTCAGAAAAAACACATCTTTACCAGCTGGCAGGTAACGGATTTTCTCAGCCGGTTTCAATATCAACTCTCAGAAGAGAAAATGCCACTGGAGGAAAAAGTGAAATTTCTCCGCCAGGCAATTGAGGAGAAAGAAAAACTGGAGATTATCTACCTCAAGCCAAAGGACGAGAAATCAAAACGAGTAATAAAACCGCTTTACCTGGGAGAGCTTGAATATCAGGAGAAAAAATTTTTGGGATTGGAGGCATACTGTTATAAGAGAAAAGAAGTTAGGCACTTTCGGGTGGATAGAATTCTCGAAATGAAAAAAGTAGATAGCCAAAATCCGGTAAAGGAAGGGTAAACTTGGAGAATTTTGTCAGTTATTGGTTAGAACTGGAAAAGGTATTTGCCGAAGACCCCAAAATGTTGGATCATACCCGAAGGGTTTCCTATTTCGCCCGGCAAATTGTCCAAAACTTGGATTTGTATGAGAAAAAAAAGGGTGGTATATTTGGCTTCACTTCTCCATGATGTTGGCATCGTAGACGCCTCTAAAAAGCATGGGTCCCGGGGAAATTCCAACAAATAGCAGGTCCACCGATTGCCCCAATAATTATGGAGATCCAGAAAGAAGCAACAGATGTCCAGCAAAGGGTTCTTTACTGGTAGGCAATCATCACAACTTTTCCGAGTAGATGGATTGGATTTCCAAATCCTGGTTGAAGTCAATATGCTGGCTAATCTGGCTGAGGAAAAAATGGAAAAAGCTGGAATGAGAGGCCACTATGTTTCTCCTGCTGATAGAAAAACATCAAAGCCTCCCACACCAGCTTTGGTAATACTTTACAGGAAACTCTTGGGCCTAATATTTTATTTATTTGGGGAATCGTTCCTGCAAAATCTCTCCTACTTCTCTTTCGATTTTCTCTAAGTATTTAAGTCTCTCGGCATACTTTCCTCCCGCAAAGGAAGTGGAGAGAAAAATATCTACCAACTCCAGCGCCTCAGAAAGGGCAATAGTACGAGACCCCATAACTAAAACATTGGCATCATTATGGCTACGCGCCATCTCTGCGGTAAAAGGGTTAAAACAGAGTATCGCTCGGATACCCGGGTAGCGATTAGCTGCAACTGACATACCTCCCCCTGTACCACAGATGAGAATACCCCGCTCAAACTCACCATTTAACAGCCCTTCAGCTATCGCTTGGGCATAAGGAGCAGTAGCCACCGGGCGCTCATCTTGAGCACCCACATCAACCACTTCGTGCCCTTCTCCCGATAGTTTCTCTTTTATTGCTTTTTTAAAGGCAAAACCAGCATGGTCAGACCCAATTCCTATTTTCAATCGCTAATCCTCCCATCCAATTTCTCTAAACATAGCCATATCTTGCATCTCCCGTAATTTTACTACAAAAGAACTTCGGTCCAGCTCTACATCTTGATAGGTTAAAACTTCTCCTTGAGAGATCCGTCGAGTCAGCTTCGCTCCTGCAGCCAAACCAATAGGCAGAGCACCTAATTTACGCGCTTCCTCGAAAGGATAAATCTTCCCAAAAATCCGGAAACCTCCTATTCCATCAATAATCTCTCCTGGCTCAAGGTCTCGCTTAGCCACAGCAACCACCTCAGAGTTAAACTTTGAAGAGTTAATAGTAGGTTCTCCTAAAAGACAGGCTCGGGCTATTGAAATAGGGGTTTCAAAACTACACAAATGATAAGGTCGATACAGGGTATAGTAAGGACCGTCTCCCATGGAATAAAACTTGAGGTCCTGACGTAAGTGAGAAGAATCAACAGTGAAAACTACAAATACTCCGGGGGCTACTTTTCCAGTGGAATAATCCACCACAAAGTCATGTTCAAAAATTCCTCCATCTTTTTTGGGATGTCAAGGCCGGCCTTAAATTGACCCACTTTGGCCGGTTTAAAATTGACCCACCTCCTGCTTTTTAACCTGATGAATTAGAATTAGGTGCTCCATAAA
>JASGLU010000013.1 GCA_030156825.1 Candidatus Atribacteria bacterium
TGGGGACCGGCTCTTACGTTCTTCTGGGAACTGAATTGGCAATGAAGGAGACCTTTGGTTCTACTTGTCACGGTGCTGGTCGAGTGCTTAGCCGGGCTCAGGCAACCAAAAAATCTAAGGGACGGGATATTAGACAGGAGCTGGAAGAAAAAGGAATTTTGGTAATGGCAGATAGCCGAGCCACTTTAAAAGAGGAGATTCCCGAAGCCTATAAAGACCTATCTCGGGTGGTAGAGGTGGTGGAACAAGCCGGAATTTCTAAAAAAGTAGCTTACGCTGAGCCGATGGGAGTAATCAAGGGATAAATTTAGCTTTACTGTTTACTTAAAGGAGCGATATTAATGTTAGATTGGAAATGGGTTAGGGAAAACCCGGAATTGGCGGAAACCAGTCTGCAAAAGAGGGGGTTTGATACTGGTCTTTTGCAGGAATTGTTAGAGTTGGATCAGAAAAGACGTGCTATCCAGCAGGAGGCGGATGTTCTAAAACAAAAAAAGAATGAAGTTTCCCGAGCTATTGGCCAACTGAAGCAGGAAGGGAAAGACATAACTGAAATCCAAAAAGAGGTTCAGGGAATATCTACCCGTATTAAAGAAATCGATTCTCAGCTAAAAGCGATCAGTAGCGAATGGACGGAGAAATTGCTCTGGCTTCCCAATTTACCTCATTTTAGTGTTCCTCTGGGGAAAGACGAAGGAGACAACCAGGAGGTAAAACGGTGGAGAGAACCTACTCAATTTGATTTTGACCCTCTTCCCCACTGGGATTTAGGCGAGGGATTAGATATTATTGATTTTCAGCGCGGGGTAAAAATTGCTTCTTCTCGATTTGCCGTTCTCAAAGGAGCGGGAGCTAAATTAGAGCGGGCACTGATTAGCTTTATGCTGGATGTCCATTTAGAGAAGCATGGTTATTGGGAAGTTTTTCCTCCTTTTTTAGTGAATGCGGAAACTATGACCGGTACCGGTCAGCTTCCTAAATTTAAGGACGAGCTCTATTGCTGTCAGGACGATCTCTATTTGATTCCTACAGCCGAAGTCCCGGTTACCAATTTACATGCCGGGGAAATTTTATTGGAAGAGGAACTTCCTCTCCGTTATGTGGCCTATAGCGCTTGTTTTCGGCGAGAAGCTGGTTCTCACGGTAGAGACGTACGGGGCTTAATTCGACAGCATCAATTCAACAAGGTGGAGCTGGTCAAAATCACTCATCCAGAACGTTCTTATGAGGAACTGGAATTTTTACTGCTGGACGCCGAGGAAATTCTTCAACTTTTAAATCTCCCTTACCGGGTGGTGATTTTGTGTACTGGAGACCTGGGTTTTTCCGCAGCTAAAACCTACGATATCGAGGTATGGCTTCCTTCTGAGGGCCGGTATCGAGAAATTTCTTCCTGTAGTAATTTTGAGACTTTTCAAGCCCGCCGGGCTAACATCAGATTCCGGAAGGGTTCTGGTAAACCGGAGTTTGTGCATACCTTGAATGGTTCTGGTTTGGCGGTGGGAAGAACTCTGGTGGCTGTGTTAGAAAATTATCAACAGGCAGATGGGACCGTGGTTGTTCCTGAAGTTCTCCGGCCTTATATGGGGGGTATGGAAATTATAACTCCTCAGTTTGAGGTGAAGTGAGATGAAAAAACTGGGAGTGGGTATAGTTGGCTTTGGGTTTATCGGGCGAGTCCACGCTCTGGCTTTTTCCTCTCTTCCTTTTTATTACCACGATCTTCCCTTTTTACCTGAAATTAGAGGGGTTTGCACCTCTCACCCGGAAACGGCCCAACGAGCCAAAGAGGAAATAGGAATTGATTTTGCTACTCATCAGTTAGATGAGCTTTTAGATAGGGAAGAGATTGACTTGTTGGTAGTTGCTACCCCTAATCGTTATCACCAGGAAGCAATTGAAAAAGCACTGTCTCGCGGGTTGACTGTTTATTGTGATAAACCTTTGGCTTTTAACTTGGCTCAGACAAAGCAAATTCAAAAACTGATGAAAGTTAAACCGGTTCCTTTTGGGATGGCTTTCCAAAACCGTTTTGTCCCTGCCCTTTGGCGGGCTAAGCTTCTTCGAGAGGAAGGGCGTCTGGGGGAAATTTTTCGAGTAAGGGCTCTTTATCTTCATTCGGGATACTCTGATCCTGAGAGGCCTATGAGCTGGCGCCTGCGGCAAGAGATAGCCGGAGGAGGAGCTCTGGCCGATTTAGGTTCTCACCTGTTTGACCTTTTGCATTTTATTTTGGGGGATTATCAGGTGACCTCAGCTCGAGGTCGAACCTTTATCCCGGAGAGGAAAAAAGAGAGAGGTTCTCCGACTAAGGAAAAAGTGCTGGTAGACGATTGGTCGCTGGTAAATCTTGAATTTCCAGAGGGAGTAGGGAGTCTGGAAGCCAGCCGCTTTGCCACCGGAAGTTGTGACGAACTTCGGTTAGAAGTAGAAGGAAGTCGAGGGGCGTTTCGCTATAATTCTATGCAGCCCAACTTTTTGCAATTTTACGACTTGACTGAACCGGCTGGTTCTTTGGGTGGAGAAAGAGGATTTAAACAGATTGAATCGGTGGGACAATATCCTCCTCCCAGTGCTCTTCGAGGTAAGTTTTCTGTCGGTTGGTTGCGATTTCATATAGCCTGTGCTCACGATTTTATTCTCCGTTTGGCTGGTGAGGAAGGTCGGGGAGCTACTTTTGAGGACGGACTTTTGGTCCAGAGCAATTTGGAAAAAGCCTATTCCCTTATGGGTCCTCCTTATTCTTTGGCTGCTGATTCTCTTTAGTTGAAAATTCTGCCCGGTTAGCTTTTTAAACTTGACTTATTTAAAGTGGAAGGTCGGGTGAAGAAGTGGTTTGATGAATTTTGGGTCAGTGGGAAAATGGGCCAAGTGGGCTGTGGTTATTTTACTTGTGCTCCTCCTTTTTTTCCTCTTTTCGCCCCCACTTCAGGAGCTCTCCTGGGAAGAAACTTCTTTTTCTTCTCTCCGGGAAAAAATGATAAAAGAGCAAATTGAAGCAAGAGGAGTTAGTGATTCTTGGGTAATCGAAGCTTTACGGCAAGTGCCTCGTCATTTGTTCGTTCCTGAAAACTTGAGAAGTCAGGCTTACCAGGACCGTCCTTTACCTATTGGTTTTGGACAGACCATTTCCCAACCTTATATTGTGGCACTCATGAGTGAAAGTTTGGGGGCCAAACTTGGGGATAAGGTATTAGAGGTTGGGACTGGCTCTGGTTATCAAGCGGCAATTCTGGCTGAAATGGGATGTCAAGTTTACTCGGTGGAGATTGTTCCTGAGTTGGCCGATTTGGCCCGGGGAAGGTTGAGTGAGCTTGGCTACGATACAGTAAAGGTGAGGGCAGGCGATGGCTATTTGGGTTGGGAAGAAGCAGCTCCTTTTGACGGGATAATTGTTACCTGTGCGGTTGACCATATTCCCCCGCCTCTTTTGCGTCAGCTTAAAGAAGGGAGTCGTATGGTTATCCCGGTAGGACCTCCCTGGAGCATTCAGACTTTATGGGTAGTAGAAAAAACCGATGAGGGGGTCGTTTCTCATAGTTTAGGTGAGGTGCGGTTTGTACCTCTGGTGCGGCAAGAATTCTCTCCGGAGTAAAAATTCATCCCCAACCAGTAACCGCAATAAAGTAGAACGGCTAAAAAGTAGGCGGTGGAAATCCCGATGAAGACCGAGAGTAGATGAGCCAGTAGGGAAGAGATGACGGAAAAAAACCCATTCCAAGCGAAGACCTGTGGAAAATGGGCTGGGTTTGTCCGACGAATTATTTGCGAGAGATAGGCAAGAGGCATCCCACTAAAATAGGCTACTAACGCCAGCGGGGCTAAGGCTATGGCAAAGTTTAAATAGGCGGACAAAAGCAAAAGCCAATCCTTCCCTATTTCTAAGAAAATAAAGTAACCAATCAGGGAAAGCGGATGACAAACAGCCATTCGGCGGGGAAAAGCAGGGGAGAGGGCTTTGTTTACTCGAAGGCTACCAAGGCCGGAAAAAGTTAAAAGTACCCCCAATACCAGTAAAAAGCTGGTTAAAGGATAACCTAAGGTCAGCTTCAGCTTTACTATAAGGGGAATTTCCAAAAACATATACCCGGCTCCTATGCTGGCTCCAGCAATAAGGGTTGCTCCTGATTTTTTAATAGAAGGATGGTTTTTTCGGGAGGGGAGTAAAATGAAGAGAACTGCCAAAAGGACGATAACTACCAGAGTGAAGATGACTAAAAGAAAGCCGGCCCCTCCAAAAGGTAACCATCTTTTTCCCAGGTTAGTCCAGGTTTCTTGTAATTGAGACCAGGTAAAAAAATTGGAAAAATAAGGGGAATTATCCTGGGGCGGCTTTAGGTTAAAGGGATAATTTTTGGGATCAGCAGATGATTTGAGCAGGCTTTGCACTGCCTGGTAGTAGATTTTTCCAGTCTGAAAAATATTTTCCGCTGTTTCTTCCTGAATGCCTGGATAGTAAATCCAGTCAAATTGATAGTCTTTGGCCAATTTGGTTGCCTGTTCTATTTCAGAAAGAGTAAGCGGGCTCTTTTTAAGCAGAACCAAGCTGAAATTTAGTGCTTTCAAGATGAGCAGGTTTTGCTCTAAAGCTATCTCTTCCTCCAGGGCAAACTCTAACAATTTCAGGACTTTCGGGAGAACAGAGGGTGGTTGTTGAAGGAAAAGATATAAGGCAAGATACCCCTCTTCCTCCAGTCGAGAAAAAGCCTGCCTTATCCCTTCCTGGGTGAAAAGATAGTTTTCTTCTAAAGAGAAAGCTCCGGGGAAGATTTCTCCTGGCCCAACCGGTACCTGAGCGGTGATTAGTTGATAGCGGTTCTCGGTTTGGGCTAAAAATTTGCGGGGAAAACTGATTTTTACCTCTGTTGGGAAAGAAGGGAAAGATTTTTCTAAAAACCTCTCGAATAAAGGGGAAGAGATTAAGTATAGAGCTTCATCGGTTTGTGAAAAAGCGCTACAGTAAGTCTCGAGTCCACCTTTGCTTTCTAAAATGAGAACTGTCTGTGGGGAAATAAGTTGAAAGGGAAAGAAAAAGAGGGTGTTTTGGATAAAAGCGGACGAGGGATCTTGGGGAAAGAGTTCTTCTTGGTGGTGATCCCATACTAAGGTCCAACTGGTGGGAGGAGCTTGCTCGAAATTAACACTTACTCCAGTGGCCACCCGAGTATGAGGGGTGTCGAATACCTGTAAAATCTGAGCGGGGTGGCGGAAGGAAAACAACAGTTTATTTGAGGGATCCTGGAGAATAGTTTGCGAGGGGGAATAGGGGGAAAGGTAGATGTCTAAAGGCAAGAATAAAAGGATAAGGCCTCCAATAATCAGGAGAAAAGTAAGGATTTTTTCTTTGGTAAATAGAACAGCGAAAAAGGGGAGGAGAGATAAAATAATTATGGCTTTAATTTCGGGTAGAAGAAAGAGGATGACAAAACCTAAAGCTGTGCCTCCCGCTGAGCCGATCAGGTTTAAGCCGTAAAATCGGGGGAAGAGAGCAGGAAAAAGCTCGAAACAATAAAGCTGGTAAAGACCGTGGAAAAAGAAAGGAAAAAAGGCTAAGACTAACAGGACTATAAAATAAAGCCAGTTTAAAGGAAAAACCCAAAACTGATACCCATCGAGCGGCAGGAGGGAAAATCCCAGGGCTAAAATTATAGCTGCCCCGGCGAACAACCAGGGGATTTTTTGTTTGACCCGGTCTGGAATGCTAAAAGCCAGACTACCAGCAGCTCCGTAGCCCAGGAGGGCTAAAGACACGATTAAAGACACAAAATGGTAACCTACTACAAAAGTAAAAAGCCGAAGCAGGACACCCTCTATAGCCAGGGTGGCTACCGAAATCAGAAATAAAGTCCAGTAAAAAGAGTTGATTTGATTATTCATCTTCCTTCCCCTTTGCTTATTGTATCAGAATTGTTTTTTTGATTGCTTTTCTTTAGAAGTAGATAGGGGGAAGATATTGTGGCAACTGTTTTTCCAGTCTCAGTAAGGATTTTCCTTCAAGAAAAGTTTTATTTGGTATTTGTTCTTTTTTCGTTGAAAGAAAACGACATCATGGGTATAATATTGGAGCTGGAGGGGTGTCCGAATTGGCAAGGAGCCGGTCTTGAAAACCGGTGAAACCGCAAGGTGGTGCGGGTTCGAATCCCGCCCCCTCCGCCAAAACCCGATTAAAATAAGTCGTTTGCTGAAGTAAAACCATTGGCGCTGCTAATTGTTTAGGATAGTGTTAGTTTGTGCTAAAATATGGATTGGTTGCTTATGACAGAAAAGGTAGCTATTACCAACCAAAAAGGTGGAGTGGGGAAGACCACTACTGCTGTTAATTTAGGGGCTTGTTTAGCTGTACAGGGGAAGAAGGTTCTCTTGGTGGATATTGATCCCCAGGGTAATGCTACCAGTGGTTTAGGAATTGACCGGCAAACGCTCAAGGGGTGTATATACGATCTTTTACTTAAACAGAAAACCCCGGAAGAGATTTTAATAACTACTAAAGTTGAAGGTCTCTTTCTCCTACCGGCTACCATCCGTCTGGCAGGAGCGGAAATAGAATTAGTCTCTTTGGTAGGACGGGAAAACCGTCTAAAGGAAGGCCTTAAGCCCATTGTTGAACAATTTGATTTTGTTTTAATTGATTGTCCTCCTTCTTTAGGCCTTTTAACCCTTAATGCTTTAACCCTTGCTTCTTCGGTGATTGTTCCTATTCAATGTGAATATTATGCACTTGAAGGGTTGGAACAACTCACTAAAACTTTTAGCACGGTTCGTAGTTTTCTCAACCCCAAGCTCGAACTTAGAGGGGTTTTGCTTACTATGTTTGATTCTCGAACCAACCTTTCTCATCAGGTAGCGGACGAGGTAAAAAGAGTTTTTCAGGAAAAAGTTTTTCGGACAGTTGTTCCTCGTAACGTTCGGTTGAGTGAAGCCCCCAGTTTTGGAAAACCGATTATTTTGTATGATCAAAGTTCAGCTGGTGCTTTCGCCTATCAAAGCCTGGCTCGGGAAATCTTGGAGGGATAATGAGTCGAAAAGCCTTAGGAAAAGGATTAGACGCTCTGATTCCAGGAGCAGGAGCTTTTAGCTCCCGTACTATCCAGGAGATTGATATCCGGGAAATTCGAAGTAATCCTCTTCAGCCCCGGCTTAACTTTGACCAGGATAGTTTAAACGAATTGGCGGAGTCGATTAAGCTTCACGGGGTGCTGCAGCCTATTTTAGTCCGGCGGGTAACAGAAGGTTATGAGATAATCACTGGAGAAAGAAGATTTAGGGCGGCAAAACAGGCGGGCTTGATTACTGTGCCGGCAGTGGTAGAAGAGACTGGAGATCGGGAAAGGTTGGAGATCGCCCTAATAGAAAATCTCCAGCGGGAAGATTTAAACCCGATTGAGCTGGCGCAGGGAATAAAAAACTTAATCGAGAATTTTGCCCTTACCCAGGAACAAGCGGCTGAAAGAATTGGTAAAAATCGCTCCACCGTTTCTAACCTGTTACGCCTTTTAGAATTGCCGATAGAAGTTCAAGGTCTTGTTCGGGAAGGAAAACTTTCCTTAGGCCATGCCAAAGCCATTTTGACTGCTCCCGAACAAGAACGAATTGCCTTGGCCCAAAGAGTGATAACCGATTCTCTTTCAGTGAGAGAAACGGAAAAACTGGCTCAAAAAATGAACTTGATGGAAAAAGAAGCCCGACCTCGTTTTCGACCCTTGCCCACTGAAGAAGAAAAGTCATTGGCTAACCTGATAGCTGATCATCTATCAGTTCAAGTTAAGGTGAAAAAGGGAGAAATAGCAATTAAGTATCGCGATTTGACGGAACTTAAACGCCTTTGTTCACTAATTTTACATAGTGGTTTAGCAGAAAACGATGGAAACCTCGATTGAAGTTGGGAGGATGGGATTATGAAGGGAAAAGATGAAAAATGTTTTACTGTGGTTTGGATTCACCCGCTAAAAGGCTGTTTGAGGAAAACTCACTTTCGATGGCAAACCATTATTTTGGGGATTGTTTTGTTGGTGGTAGGCGTTTGTTTAGGAGTGGGAGGAATTTTTTGGTATCAGGGACGTTTAAAGAGGGAACTTAAGGCTTCTATTTCCCAGATTGAGGCTTTAAGTCAAGATATTGTTTTTTTGGAAAAACAGAAAGAAGCTCAAGAGGAAAAACTGGAAGCTTTGATTCAAGAAACAGAGAATGCTTTGCAAGAGGTGGTTAGTTTACGCGAGTTGGACCAGAAGGTAAGGTCAATTTTGCAAAAAGACCTCCAGTCTAGTCTACAGAAAGTAGGAATAGAGTTAGCTTTTGACGCTACGGTTCCGGAGCCTTGTCTCCCGGTGAATGAACTTATTGTTTCTCCTTTAGAAATGTTTCCGATTGGTATGGGTGGCCCAGCGCTGGGATTGCTTACCCCAGCGAGAACAGTTTCTCCTGATGATAGCTCTTTGTATGGTTCCGACTTTACCAGCCAGACCCGGACTTTAGAAAGCAATCTTTCTCGAATTCAATCAGAAACGGTGGCCCGTCGGAAGTCGTTTGAAGAGGTACTGGATATCTTTGAACAGGGAGAAGAACTGGTAGACATGGTACCTTTGCGCTGGCCTACCTGGGGGCGGGTGTCGTCCAACTATGGATGGAGAAACGACCCTTTTACCGGAGTTAGGGCCTGGCATCAGGGTATTGATATTGCCGCTCCTTCGGGGCGAAATGTAGTAGCTACTGCTCAGGGGAAAGTGGTTTACACCGGATGGAATGGCAATTACGGACAGTGTGTGATAGTAGAACATAAGTTTGGTTATCAGACGATATACGGGCATTTGTCCAGAATACTGGTTAAAACCGGTGAGCGGGTTAAGAAAAATCAGATAATCGGCCAGGTAGGAAGTACCGGCCGGAGCACCGGTCCTCACCTTCATTACGAAGTGCGACGATATGGAGAGGTTATCAATCCCTGGCCCCATCTTCCTTAGAGTAC
Source organism: Candidatus Atribacteria bacterium (assembly GCA_030156825.1). Classification (GTDB taxonomy): domain Bacteria; phylum Atribacterota; class Atribacteria; order Atribacterales; family JASGLU01; genus JASGLU01. The sequence continues at coordinate 8,963 of JASGLU010000013.1, forward strand.
TATTTTCTTGCTTGGAGGAAAGGAGGAGGTTGTTTTGAGCAGATACTTGACTTTTCTTCGACCAAGGTTGTTTTGGTTTTTATTCTTTCTTTTGATTGCTTTATTTTTCTCTTCTTTCGCTTTTGCCCAGGTGGAAAAAGTAAAAATAGAGCAAATTGAAGTGCAAAAGATTGCAGGAAAAGTATTTATCAACTTGGAGGTTATTGCTGAAGGCAGTGGACAGGCTTATTTGGAAGCTTCGGTGGAATGGCAAAACAAAGATTACCGAACTGGGCCTTTGGTAGTAGAAGCCGGCCAAGAAGAGGTTCCTCTTAGATTTATGCTGCAAAGGGAGGATTTTAAGTTTATTGATCGAACTACTAATTTGGTAGAAACGCTACCCGAGTTTAGCCAGGACCAACAATTGGTGGTTTACGTCTACCAGAAACAGATTACCACTTGGGAAGAAGGGATGACCGAAGAAATCAGAGAAGATTTGAATACTCGCGGATATGCCCTGCGGGGTATTCTGGCTAAAGCAACGCAAGCCCTGAAAAGTGAAGGGTTTTTCAACTAAGAACTATAATGGGGGCGCTGCCCCCCTTATAACCGAACTATAGGGGGTAAACCCCCTATAACCCCCGAAAAAAATTGAAAAGACGGAAAAAAACAGACAGCCTACGGCGTAGACAAAAAAGACAGAAGAAAAAGAACAAATATAACCGAGGAAAGGGAAACACCTTCCTCGGAAAAAGCCAAATATTCGAGTGAGCGCTTTTCTACGTTATATCCCTTTTCTGTCATGCCCGAAGTTAGTAATCGGACATTTGAAATTATCTATGGTGCAACTTGGGTTAGCTGCCACCTTTACCAGCGGGGGAAAAGGTAGGATAATAGGAAACAACAAATTAAAACAAGGAGGCAGTTAAAATGCAGTTTCCTCAAGGCTTTCTCTTTGGCACAGCCACATCTTCTTATCAGATTGAAGGAGGATGGAAGGAAGATGGAAAAGGAGAAAGCATTTGGGACCATTTTTCCCATATTTCAGGTAATATCCAGGATGGTTCGGTGGGTGATGTTGCCTGTGACCACTACCATCGAATGAAAGAGGATGTTGCCTTAATCAAAGAGCTTGGGACCAACGCTTACCGGTTTTCCATATCCTGGCCACGAATTTTCCCTCAAGGTGAAGGTCAAGTTAACCAAAAAGGTTTGGACTTTTATCAATATTTGCTGGATGAACTGGTAAAAAACGATATTCAACCGGTTGTTACTCTCTACCACTGGGATTTACCCCAGGCTTTGGAGAGTAAGGGTGGTTGGGCTAACCAGGAAACGGTGGCGGCTTATCTTAAATACGTGAAAATCCTTTTCCAAACCCTGGGAGACCGAGTAGCTCTCTGGATTACCCATAATGAACCCTGGGTGATAGCTTTTATGGGGCACTACCTGGGAGAGCATGCGCCGGGTAAGAAAGATTTTAATCTGGCTCTTCGGGTTTCTAAAAATCTTCTTTTATCCCATGGTTTAGCTGTTCAAAGTTTTCGGGAAGTGGGACCGGTGGGAGACATAGGAATTAGCCTTAATCTGTCGCCAGTTCATCCTGTTTCAGAAAGCGAAGAGGATATTAAGGCGAAAAAGAGGTACGATGGCTTTTTAAATCGCTGGTTTTTAAACCCTTTGTTTGCAGAAGAATTTCCTTCAGATATGGTGGAATGGTATCAAAAGAAGGGACTTCAAGTTCCATCTTTAAGCAAGGAAGAAGCGAGAATCATTTCCCTACCTTTTGATTTTTTGGGGATTAACTATTATACCCGCACCGTGGTGGAGGCCGGAGAGGATGAGCCAGTTTTGGAAGTCAATTTTTTCCAGCCGCAAAAGGCTGAATATACCGATATGGGTTGGGAAATTTATCCCCAGGGAATGACAGAAATAGTAAAATGGGTGGAGGAAGAATATCGACCGGAAAAAATTTATATTACAGAAAACGGGGTTGCCTTACCTGATGTTCGAGAAGGTAATAGCATTTTAGACCCCGGGAGAATATCTTTTATTCGGAGTCATCTGTTAGACCTATCTCAAGCGATAGATACCGGCTCTCCGGTGAGCGGATATTTTCTTTGGAGCTTGCTGGATAATTTTGAGTGGACTCTTGGCTTTAGCAAGCGTTTTGGTATTATTTGGGTAGATTTTTCTACTTTAGAACGGATTCCCAAAGAGAGTTATTTCTGGTATCAAAAAGTAGCTAAAACTGGCAAAGTAGAATGAAAGGGGTTATGGAATGAACAATCTAAAAGACTTGGAAAATAAGTTGGATAGTTTCGAATGGAACGAGCGACGGGGGGCTTTTCTCCAGTTAGTGACAAAACTTAAAAAAGGTGAAATTTCATTTCCTCCTCCTGCTCCTCGAGTCAACCTCCATTTTCACACTTTTTTTTCCTTTAATGCCTATGGTTATTCACCTTTGCACGTTATTTGGAAGGCAAAAGAGATTGGTTTGAGTATGGCTGGTAGCGTAGACTTTGATGTGTTGGATGCTTTGCCTGAATTTCAGTGGGGGGGTCTGGAGGTAGGTCTACCTTTTTCTTCGGGAATTGAGACCCGGATTTACCTCCCCCAATTTCCCGACTTGGAGTTTTCCTCTCCCAACGAACCGGGGGTAGCCTATTATATGGGCAATGGTTTTACCCGCTTACCCGAGGAGAATTCCGAAGCCGGGCAGGTTCTTGCTTTTCTCAAACAGGTAGCCCAAAAGCGTAATTTAAAAGTGATAGAAAAGGTGAACCACTACTTAGACCCGGTTCAAATTGATTATCAAAAAGATGTTCTCCCGCTTACCCCCTCGGGTAACCCTACAGAAAGGCATATAGTAATAGCTTATGCCCGAAAAGCGGAGGAAATACTGCCCGATGAAGAAAACCGGCTGCTGTTTTGGTCGGAAAGATTGGATGAGGGAAGGGAAGCGATATCTCAACTATTACAAACTCCGCCTGATTTTTACGATTTAATCCGCTTGAAACTTATGAAGTTTGGTGGAGTAGGTTATGTCAAGCCCGATGTAGGGGATTTTCCCAGTCAGGAGCAGGTCAACAAGTTAATTTTTGGTTTGGGAGCCTTACCTTCTTTTTCCTGGTTGAGCGGATTTCCCAGCGGAGAAAGAGACCCTAAATTTTTGCTCGATTTTTGTCTTTCTAACCAGATTGAGACTCTCTTCCTTATTCCAGATCGAAGCTGGAATGTAGAGGACGAGAAAGAGCGAGAACCAAAGCTGAAGAACTTGTATGCTATAACCGAAGAATGCCAGAAAAGAGCGGTTCCGGTATTTGTAGGGACGGAACTTAATAAGTATGGGCAAAAGTTAGTAGATGACTTTGATTCTCCCTATCTAAAGCCTCTTTCCCCTTACTTTTTGGAGAGTGCCTGGTTACTTTGGGGACATGTGGTTATGGAGATTTCTTCTTTCAGGGGCTATAACAGTTCCTGGGCTAAGAAATCGTTGCCTGATCGAAAAAAGAGAAATACCTTTTTTGCCCGTTTAGGCGAGAGTACCCCAGCTGATAGGGAAGCTATTAAAAAGATAGGAGAAATCTCTACTTCAGAGCTTATCAAGCAATTTGGATAACTTTAACAATAAGGGGGGTCTTTCCCCCTTATTGTTCTTCTTCCACCTCAAATTTTTCTCCCAGGTCGACTGGTTTTTCGCCGGCTTTTCGCTTAATAGTCTTTTGGAAGAACAAACTGTTAGGCACCTGGTAGTATTCACCCTCTGCATTTTGGAGAGTAGTATACAGGGGGGTTAAAGCTACTACTTTGCCTTTGATCGGTTCGCCTGGGAATTCCACTGTATCGTCTATGGAAAATGGTTTTAGAATGATTAGCAGCCAGGTAGAAAGAAAATTGCTTAGAATACTCCATACTGCTACAAAACCAATAGCGATTAAAGCTACAATGGTGGACAGGATGGTAAACAAGTTAACCCCAAACTTGTTGAGGATTAAAGATAGAATTATCACTGCCCCTAAGATGCGAATTACAAAATAAACCGGCTCTAAAACCATGGGAGAAAGTCGGACCCGTTGAGCGAAAATTCTCACTATCCGGATAAGCAAGGTGATGACGATTGCTCCTATAGCAACAATGATTCCAATTTCAATCATCAGTTGCAAAACATTGTTGAAAGAACTGGTATCCATGACTCTGTTCTCCTTTCTAATTACTTTTTGGGAGGGTTTGTTCAGCTGTTTTAAGCCAAATTAATTTAGCTAACTTTATTATATTGCTTTTCGGCTAAAAATTCAAAAAAGCCTGCTACAATCGGCATGCAGTGCAAGCTGTAAAGATAAGAAGACAAGGAAAAAGGCGAGCACTCGCTCTGGCTTAGAACTTATGATCCCTTGTTGAAGGTGCAGCGGAGGCGTTTCTGAGCACTACTTAGGTTTTAAGACGGCCGAAGCCTTTATTTCGCTTCTTTTCAACTTTTGTAAAACTTGATTGGCCATTTCTAAAGGGAAGACCTCTATTTGAGGTTGCAACCTTACCTGGCCGGCTAATTCAAGTAGTTCCCGGATATCGCGCTGAGTACTATTGGCCGTGCTTTGAATGGCTCGTTCTTGATAAATGAGTTCATAGGGAATTTGAGGAATAGGGGTGGAATAGATACCGGCGGTTACCACTTTCCCTCCGGGGTCCATTATATTTAGAGCGTCTTTGACCAGATTTCCTGCCGGAGCAAAAATAATTGCCCCATCAACCGGGTGGGGTGGAACATCTCCGGCTTTCCCCACGAAGGAAGCGCCCAAGTTTCTGGCTAACTGTTGGTGCTCTAAACTACGGGTGAAAACGAACACCTCTATCCCCTCAAAAAGGGCCATCTGGAGCACCAGGTGAGCAGAGGAACCGAAACCGTATAGAGCCAGAGTGTCTCCTTTTCTTACCGAGGTCAGGCGATAAGAGCGGTATCCAATCACTCCCCCACAAAGTAGAGGAGCCAGTTCTTCCGGTTGGTATCCGGAGGGCAAGTGATACACTGCCTGTTGGTGGATAGAGGTGAATTCGGCATAACCTCCGTCTACATCGTAGCCGGTAAACTGGGCTTCAAGGCATAAATTCTCTTTCCCTTTTTGACAGAATTTGCATTGGCCACACACTCGGTTCAGCCAGGGGACTCCCACCAAATCTCCCGTTTTTATTCCTTTTACTTTTTTTCCTACTTCTTCTACTGTACCCACAATCTGATGTCCCAAAATAAGAGGGAGCCGGTGGGGAGGCAATTCTCCTTCTGCCAAGTGAAGATCGGTATGACAAACCCCACAGGCGTCCATCCGTAAAAGAACTTCTTCTTCTCGGGGTTCCGGCCGAGGTAACTCTATCACTTGCAGGGGATTACTTTCAATGGAAGCTGGTCGGTTGAGTCGAACCGCCTTCATTTCCCCTTCTCCTTTTGGGCAAACCATTTATAGGTTTTGGTAAGACCCTCTGTTAAGGGGGTCTGAGGAGACCAGTTTAGCTTTTCCCGGGCCAGTCGGGAAGAAAGCGCGATTCGGTTAATTTCTCCCTTTTTTTCTGGTTCAAATTGAACCGGGATTTCCTTTTTTCCGGAAGCTTTTCGAAAAAGTCCTATTAAATCAAGTACACTGGTTTCTTTACCAGTTCCAATGTTATATATCCCACAAGCTGCTTGTAAAGCTAAAAGATTGGCTTGGGCCACATCTTCTACGAAAACATAATCCCGAGTTTTATTTCCTTGACCAAAAACCAGGCAAGGCTGGTTTTTAAGAATACGGCCACAGAAAATAGCTATTACACCAGCTTCCCCTGTCGGGTCTTGTCGTGGACCGTATACATTACCATATCGCAAAGCTACGTAGTCCAGACCCCAAATTTGGTGGTAATAGTTGAGATAAAGCTCCACTGATCGTTTGGCTACTCCGTAAGGTGAAAGGGGTAAAGCCGGGGTGTCTTCTCCTACTGGTAGATTGTCCACTTCTCCATATATCGCTCCTCCAGTGGAGGCAAAGATAAACTTTTTTATCCCGAACTGACGGCTGAGTTCAAGCAGGTTCAAACTACCCAGGATATTTATCCGACCATCGAAGACTGGCTCTTCCACTGAGCGGCGGAGATTAATCTGAGCGGCATGGTGATTCAAATAATCTGGTTGCTCTTTTTTAAAGACTGTTGCCAGATCAGCAAATGAAGTAATATCCACTGGATAAAAACGGGCTTGGGGATTAACGTTTTCTACCCGTCCAGTGGAGAGGTTATCTACTACTACCACCTGGAAGCCCTGGGAAAGGTAAGCATCTACCAGGTGAGAGCCGATAAAACCGGCTCCTCCAGTTACCAAAATCTTTTCCAAATTTACCACTCCCTTCTCCGGGGAAGAATGAATTATTAGCTATCCAGCGGTGAGCGGTTTTCTTTTTCTTCTGCTTCTAAAATTTGCTGGACTTCTTCTTCTGCCGCTCGTAAACGTTCCTTGCAAAACCGACATAGAAAAGCGGCTCTTTTGACTTTATCGGCTAAAACATCTACTTCTACCTCTTCTTTTTCCAGCTCGTCTACGATGGTTTGTAGCTCCTCCATCGCCTGTCTATAACTTAACTCTTGGTTTTTTGGTTTTTCCACTGGACCTCTTGCACCTCGCTTTTTACCCACCCGTCAAAAAATTGGGTTAAAATTGAATTTTCTTTTTGCAAATTTTCCACTCTTTTTATCAACTGACCATTTTGAAAGGTGAGACTATAGCCCCTTTTGAGGACATTGGTTGGGTCTAAAATGCGCACCGTTCTTATCTGATTTGCCAGTTTTAACTCCTGGTCTTTAATTAAATTTTTTGTTTCCTGGCACATTTTACTCCAGAGATTGTCTATTTTCTTTTTCTCTTCCCTTATTAGCAGGGAAGAGAAGGTTGCCCATCTATCCTCCAGTCGGAGTAATTTCCCTTCTTCCTCTTTTGTGCTTTCCCGGACAAGATGGATAAAACGGTTGAACCAGTTGTTAAGGAGGGCTTCTTCTATTTCCAGGATATCTCGAGCTCTTCTCTCAATTATTTTGCTACTTTCCTCTATTTTTAGTTCAAAATCACGGGCCCGGTTAATAAGAAACTCGGCTACCGCAGTTGGCGTTTTTAAAGACTGATAAGCTACATAGTCTGCTACCGCTTTATCCCGTTGATGACCAATTCCGGTTATGACCGGTAGCGGGAATAGGGCTATATCTCGTGCCAAATCATAACCATCAAAACAGCTCAGATCCACCCGGGATCCGCCTCCCCGGACAATCACCACGCAATCAAAAACCTCTTTCTCTTTTTCAATAGCTGCCAGTGCTTCTTTGATAGAGGTCTCAGCCTCTTCTCCTTGTAAGTAAGCAGGGTAAAATTGCCAGGAAAACTTATAACCGAAAGGGTTTTGGACCAGGTGAGTTGTAAAATCTTCCCAACCGGCGGCTGTAGGGGAAGAAATCACCGCAATTTTCTGAAAAACCGGAGAAACGGGTAACAATTGGTTTAAATCGAGCAATCCTTCTCCTTCTAATCGGGCCAATACCTCTTGTCTTTTCCTCATCATTTCGCCCAGAGAAAAATTGGGGTCGATTTTTTTAATTTCCAGACTTAGGCCGTATATTGGATGGAACCTCAGTCGTCCCCAAAAAAGAATCTTCCAGCCCACTTTTAAGCTTTCACCGGTAACCTCCTCAAATGAGGTAACGACTTCCTGGTAATTGGAAGACCAGATAATACCATCCATTTTGGCCCGCAGAATGTCTTCCTCCTTCTCGACTAATTCTAAATAGCAGTGACCATTGCGGTTTCTTCTGATTTCGGCTATTTCGGCTACTACCCAAAAACCCTGAACTGATAGACTGTCCAACCATTCTGCTATCAGAGCCGTTAGTTGAGAAAGAGAAAATACCGAATTTTCCTGATATTCCACCACTTGCCCCCCATCTGGTTAAATACTCTCTACCATATTTTATCCTATTTATTGTTATTTGGGAAAAGACGGGCCTAATTTTTCTTTCACCCTTTACCCCAGCTACAAATTTATCTATAATCTTTGACAGATAATGCCTAAAATCGAGAGGAGGCAAAATAGTGAATACCTATCACCTTGGAGTTATACCTGGAGATGGAACTGGACCAGAAGTAGTAAGAGAAGGCTTGAAGGTTTTAGAGGCCGTATCTCGAAAGGTTGGTTTTTCTTATGAAACCGTCGTTTATCCCTTTGGGGGAGAGTACTATCAAAAAACCGGGGAAACTCTACCCGATTCGGCGGTTGAGGAAATGAAAAAACTGGATGCCATTTATCTGGGAGCAATTGGTCATCCAGAAGTAAAACCAGGAATTTTAGAAAAAGGCATCCTTTTGAAGCTTCGTTTCAGTTTGGATCAATATATTAATCTGCGACCGGTGAAGCTTTACCCCAATGTTTGGACTCCTATAAAAGATAAAGGTCCAGACGATATTGACCTGGTGGTGGTTCGGGAGAATACCGAAGGGTTATATGTCGGGGGAGGTGGCTTTTTGCGTAAAGGGACAGCTGAGGAGGTAGCCATTCAGGAATCCATCAATACTCGATTTGGCGTAGAAAGATGTGTCCGCTATGCCTTTGAGTATACTCAAAGGCGAAACCGTCGGAAAAAGCTAACCCTTTGTGGTAAAACTAACGTTCTCACCTATGCTTTTGACCTCTGGGAAAGAACATTCCAGGAAGTGGCTCGCGAATACCCTCAGGTGCAGACCGACTATGCCCATGTGGATGCTACTACCATGTGGATGGTTAAGAATCCAGAATGGTTTGACGTTATTGTTACGGATAACATGTTTGGAGATATTATTACTGATTTGGGGGCGATGATTCAGGGAGGCATGGGAATTGCTGCTGGGGGGAATATTAATCCTCAGGGAGTATCCATGTTTGAGCCGATAGGAGGGTCTGCCCCCAAATATACCGGCAAAAACGTTATCAATCCTTTGGCCGCTATTTGCGCTATGCAAATGCTTTTGGATAACTTAGAGGAAAAAGAAGCTGCCCAAAAAGTGGAACAGGCGGTAATTGGGGCTTTGGAAAGCGGAAAAATTAAAAGCCTAAGTGCTGGCCAGATGGGGTTGACTACCCAGGAAGTAGGAGATTTAGTGGTTTCTTTTTTGTAAAATTTAGTTCTTAATCAAGCGGAGTAGCCCCCTCCTGAGTGGGGGGGGCTCCGGGAGAAGAAGGAGTGCTCTCAAGCGGTCCTCCTCCTTCATGTACCGGAGTAGAAGGGGAGGAAACCCCGGTGGTGGTAGTTACTGCTCCCTGGCCAGATTGAATGGCTGGTTTGCTTTTGGCATCAGCAATAAAACGGTTTACTTCCATTTCTACCAAGTTGAAATTTCTACCATATTTGGAAAGGGATTCTTCAATTACGGCAGCTGTTCGAGTAGGGTCAATTCCTTCTCGCCGGGCTTGCTCGACCAAGCGGGTTAAGTTTTCAATATTTTCCACCTTGGGGTTTTGGGAAACCGTTTTTTGAATAATTCCGCTTGCTTGATCTGGAGTTATTCCCAGCTCTAAAAGAGCAACCAGAGAATCGGCTACCGCTTTTGCCTTTTCTCCGTTGTTACCAATTGTTTCCTGCAAGGCTTCTTCTATTATTTCTGGTGGGATCGACATTTCCAAAGAAAGGGCTAAATCCAAAAGAAGTTTCTGGTGATTGTCTGCTTCCAAGTTGGCTTTTTCCATTACTTTTTTTGCCTGGAGCATGGCCTCTTTTTTATTTTCCAGAGTTTTTACCAAATTGTAAGGTAAAACCTCTTTCCTTATTCCCTCTTTCAGTTTTAGAATTAAGGGGTCTGATGGTAGGTTTTCTTGCTCTACTTCTTTTATGATTTCTCCTACTCGTCTTTCCAGGTATTCCCGATCTTCGGCTTGGTAAAAGTCTGATTGCCCAAAGAGAGAAGAGAAATTTTCATCTGCTGAGCCAGGCCGACAAAAACTCAGAAAAACAAGAAGGAAAAATAAGCAGTAACTAACAAAGTGACGTCTCATGGATCCTCAATTGTTTTCTACTACCAAGACGGAATTAATTCCTCCAAACCCGTCGGAAACTTGCCTTAGAGAGGCAGGATCAGGCACCCACTGTTCTCCATCTACTAAAAAACCGTATTGATAGTGACCGGGTTTAAGTTGGATGGTTACACTCCAACAATTATCCCGAACTTTCTTCATTTGCAGAGAATCCCACTTACTGAAATCACCAGCTACTGCTACTGTCCGAGGGTTTTGGGAAGAGGGGCAAAAAACCAACTCTACCTTTTCATAGCCAAAACCATTAGTAGTTTCTAAACGGGGGCTCAAAGGCAAATCGGTAAGTAACATCAAACCTAAAAAGACCCCGGCTAAAGAGAATGCCAGCACCTTTTTAAAATCAAACCAATGGATACGCTTGCTCTCTCTTTTTTCTTGCTCGGCTCTGATAGAGCTTATTACTTTCGAGCTAAAACTTTCCCCTGGGGAAACCTGGGGCAAACTCTCTAAATGGTCGATTAATTTTTTTTCCCATGCTTCCATCTTACTCACCTATCAATTTTATACGAAAGAAGAATAAAAGAAGTTTCAGCCGGTTCCAGTTGCGAGTTTAATCCAAATATTTGCGCAGTTCCTTACGCAAAGCTTTTCTTGCCCGGTGAAGATAAGTTTTAACCGTACCAATCGGCAGGCCGGTTACCTGAGCAATCTCTTCGTAAGAAAGATTTTCCAAATGACGTAAGATGACCACCTCTTTAAATTTAAGCGGCAACTGGTCAATAGCTTTTTCCAGTTTTGTTCTTAGTTCCTGGTTTAATATCTCTCCATCCGGGTCTAAGAAAGCTTGTTGCTCAATCATATCTTCTAATTCACCGTTTTCGTCATCACCAATGGGCTCATGGAGAGAAAGAAAGGGCAGTTTTTTCTTTCGAAAATAATCTCGGCATAGATTGAGCGCTATCCTAAATATCCAGGTGGAAAATTGATAGGAATTATCATATTGAGGAAGGGCAAAAAAAGCCTTGACAAAAGTTTCTTGGGCTAAGTCTTCCGCCTCTTGCCTTTGTCTTACCAGGCGGAAGACATAGTTAAAAATAGATTTTTGGTATTTTTCAACTAACAGGGTAAAAAGTTGGCTATTACCCTGCAGCACCTGATTAATGATCTCTCGATCTTCCCACTCGGCCATTGTGATTTAAATAAAGTTTTCCTCCAACCAGTTAAGTCGGAATCTAACGCTTTTGATTAAAGAAGAGCCATCGGCCCAACAAGCTCCCGGATAATCCCGGATTATTTTAAGATAAGTTTGGTAAGCCTCTCGATATCGTCCTAACTTTTCCAAACATAGTCCTTGGTGGAAAAGAGCCGCCGGAGCTATCAGGATGCCATTATACCAAGTTCCATTTGGGTAGTTAGAAGAGCAACGCTCGAAAGCCTGGAGAGCAGCTGTAAACTGGCCAGCTTCGTAGTAAGCTGCGCCTTCAAAGTATTGAGCATCATCTGAAATATCGGTATTGGGATAGCGGCTTACATACTGGTTGAAATAGGAGGCGGCTTCTAAAAAATTTTCTAATTTGTACTGACAATGGGCCATGGAATAAATAGACTGCCTTTCTATCTCCCCTCCAAAGTTACCAGCTTCCTGGTAAGCCAAGAAAGCGGAGTTATAGTTACCTAAAATATAATAACAGTCTCCCATTTCATAATAAGCCGCGCCGGCAAATTCACTGGTAGGATAGTTTTCAACCAATGCCTGGTATCGCTCGACAGCCAAGCCATATTTTCCCAGTCCACTGCTTAAAGTTTTTCCCAAAAGGTATAGCCCGTCATCAGCCAGGTCGTGGTTAGGATAATAATCAACCAAGTAAGAGAGCTTATCCTGGGCATTTTGATAGTTTCCTAAGTAAAAATAAGAGGCTCCCTGGACAAAAGTAATCTCCGGCAAAAAGTGACTTTGAGGATATTCAGTCAAGAACCGTTCTGTCTCTTCTAAAGAGCGTTGGTAAAATCCATGTTGGTAAAGGGAGAATATATAGTCTAAAAGGTTATCTTCGGTCAGTGAAGGTAGAACTACCACTCCCTGGTTGATGGTTGTTACCTCATCTTTTTTAACTTCAGCTTTCAAGAAGGTGCCGGTATATCCTTCTTTAGAAAAAAACACATACCATTCTCCGACTGGAACCTGATTTAGAAGAAATTTTCCCGACTGGTCGGTTACTGTACTTGCTCCTCCTCCTTCTACTAACACACCCCCGATGCTTTGGGAGTTACTGTTTTGAACCTCTCCCTGCATAGCGCCATAATATATGGTAGTAGTCATACAACCAGCAAGACAAAATAACAAACAAAGAATAAGTCCTCCGATTTTCATTTGGTTAATCATTGTCTATTTTTCCCTCCAATCGACTCAGTTCTTTACTGGCCTCCCGGTAACGAGAAGACCCTTCGGGCATAGTTTCTATCACATAAGTGAATTCCTGATAGGCTTCCTCTAATCTGTTGGCATCTCGGTAAACCAAGGCTAACCAATAATGCACCTCTCCGTCAGTTGGGTGTTGGTCTAACAGAGTAAGAAACACCTCCTCTGCTTTTTCATACTCATCCATTTTATAATAAACGTAGCCTAAATGCAGCAAGTATAGGAAATTATCAGGAGAAAAAGAGAGAGCTTTTCCTAAAGCTTCTTTTGCCTGGTCCCACTCTTTAGTCCCAGGTATGTCGCTCCGAACTTCGTGGATATAGGCCAGATTGAACCAGCTTTGGTGGTCTTCGGGCTGTTCGGCTAAATGTTTCTCATAGGCAACAATTGCCTTTTCCGAGGTGCGGTAGGCTTTCCGGTAACTTCCCTGGTTTAAATAAATGAGTCCCATTTGGAAATAGGCGTGGTGAGGCTCTATTCCCTCTTCAACACATTTTGTAAAAAGTTCTAAGGCTTCTTTAGTTTCTCCCCTGGCCCGGGCTTCCAGCGCCTGCTGAAATAGATCTTTTTCCTGGGCAAGAGCCCCAGACAAGCCGAATAAGACTAAGCAAAGGATTAGAGAAATGACTAAATTATTTTTTGTCCACCAAAACATAGAGAATCCCTCCTAGTAAACCAAAAATTATATTAGGCATCCAGGCTGCCAAAATTGGATCAATGACAGCGCCTCTTCCTAAAGACCGAAAAATAGATAACATCATATAGTAAACAAAAGCCAGAATTACCGTAACGATTACCCCAAGCGTTCTAGTATCTCGGGTTTGCTGGATTCCAAGAGGTACACCGATCAGGACAAAAACCAGGGCGGAAAAAGGGATGGCATACTTGAGATGGTAAGCTACTTCAAAATTTTCAGTTGCAGCTCCGGCTTGTTTGAGGATTTGGATTTGTTTGCGAAGCTCCCGCGAGGGCATCTCCTCTGGGGAGCGTTGTTTTTCAAAAAAATCTTTTAGCTCTGCTTTCATATCAATTACCATTTCCGAAAATTCAATTTCTTGGGTTAGGTAGCCTTGCTGGTCAAAGCGGTGGATTACTCCTTCCTGAAGCAACCACTGGTCATCCAACCAAAGGGCCTTTTGGGCCACGATTACATCGGGGAAGTCACGTCTTTTACCCAGCTCGTATACTATTACGTTTTTCATTTCCCAGCTTTCATTATCCAGCTGATTAACATAGAAATAGCGATTTTCGGCATCTCGAAAGAAAACGTTCTGTTCAATTCGCGGTGGCCCTTCTTTATACACATATTCTCGAATTAAAGTCTGCGCTCGGTGGTTCGTTTCAGGAACCACCACATCGTTGAGCAGAAACGACCCTCCGCTCACCACCAATGCTAAAACCAGATAGGGGAAGAGAAACCGTTTTAAACTTACTCCACTGGCTTCTATCGCCACCAGCTCCGAATCCCGACATAACCTTCCTAAGTTTAACTCAGAAGCTAACAGATTGGAAATGGGAAAAGTCATTACCATATGAGCCGGAAGATATAAAGCTAAAATCTCAAGCACAATCAGCAGAGGAACTTTTTTGTTTACAAAAAAGTCGGCTAACTCAAACAGAGTTTGTACCAACATAATGATGGTCACCGCTCCTACCCAGGTAAACATTCCGGCCGCAGTTTCCCGGGCTATGTAGCGGTCCATAATTTTTATCAAACTCGATCACCTACTATGAAGATTATCGGTTTTAATTTTTCCTGGTTCATTTTTTTGAACATTGCTGGTATATTGTATCAAATTTTTTTTCCACTTCTAAGAGCAAAAGACACCCTTGTTTCCAGTTTGATTTCCTCTTGCTTATCTGGATTTTATAAACCTATCTTTTTCGTTATATTCCAACGATTATTTGGAGATAACTTGTTTATACCGAACTATGATACCCAGAAACTACCGAGATTGCCTGTCTCTAAATTGCCGGATATAATGTTCAAATAATAATCTTCAGGAGAATACTTAAAAAAGGAACCCGAGGATAGGTAGCTAACTTCCCGAGACCCCAAAAATGACCATGATGATTGTATCACATACCAAAGCTTATATTTTACATCATCTGCGATATGCTGAGTCGAACTTTGATATCTTCTCGGATGAGGCGATAAAGGAGATTTTCCGTTATTCAGCTGGTAGTACCCGACTGATTAACAAAACCGGTACTCATTATCTCATGTATGGGGCCCAACAACAGAAGAAGATCATTGATGACCATATGGTCAGATACGTGCTGGGAAAAGAACTGCTGTAAGGTAAAGTGGTTTCCAGAGATGAGGTATTCATCACCAGGAGTACCTCAGCTCTACCTTACCCTTGGACACAATAGTTGGCAACTATGTGACTTTTTAGCTTGGCAACTGCCAGACAAAAGGAAATCCGGCAGAAACATTTTTCCTTATCGTTTTGCTCGGTCATTCCCGAAATCAGTAATCGGGAATCCAGTCTTTTTTAATGCTCTAAATACTATAGACCCCGGCTTAAAAACTGCCGGGGTGACAAAAGAGAGGGAGGGGTTATAAGGGGGGTCTTTCTCCCCCCATTATTGCTCTAATAAAAGGACTCCGCTGAAGAGAGGAAGCAGCCACTCTTGAGCTGCAGGATACTGGTCGGCTGGTAAAACTACTATTAAAAGCAGGGAAGTCCCAGGATAAGTGGTAACCAGGGTGGCATATTTTAGCTGGTTTTCGGGGTTGGTGGAAGAGTAAAGAGCAGTTTTTCCCCATCCTCCCTGAGCCTGGATGGTGCTTTCTCCGTGAAAAGTTTTGTCTTGAGCTATCTGGGTTGCCATGTTTTTTACCGCTTGTTCAGAACCCAGGTTGAGAATAACCAATTCTCCTTGATTAGGGGTTTGATAGACTGCTCCATTTTCCAGGGATTGGCTCAATACGGTATTGGGGGGAAGAGGAATGGTAAATTTACCCTGAGGATCGATAAAATTAGAAGAGGTATCTTCTTCCACCAGGGGGAGGCCTCCTTCTAAGGAAGGTAAAGAACCAGTAGCGGGAGCAGGAGCCGAGCTGGCTGTTCCTGCTTGGGTTTGAACGGTAGTGGTCTGGATTATTTGTTGGAATTTGACTTCCAGGGACTGAAAGTCTTCCGATAAACAGTCAAACAAAAGGGAATAGGCCTGGTTACCGAGAATTACAAAATAGGTTCTACCTCGAAGCTGGTTTGGATTCCCATAAGGGGTAAATAGAAAATCGTACTGGAGAGCAGGTTTGGTAGCTATAGTAGCTTCCTGGGTTTGGAGAGGAGTGAGGCTTTGAAAGGATTGACGGGCGTTGTCTTCGCTTATTTTCAAATATTCAGAGAGAGTGACGGGATGGGTAAGTTTCTCCCGAATGAAGAAAAACTCAGCTACAGGGACCCCCTGCTCATTGGGCAAAAGGTAATACCCTATAACTCCCTCTTCAGTGGGATTCTGAGAAATCCATTCTGGAGGGACCTGAACCGATAGTTTTTCCTTTTCCCCTTCGGCAGCGGATGTAGGAGGAGCGAGAGTACCACCGGCTGAAGGCGGGGTTGCGGTGGGGGTCACCTCGGCCAAATCTGGGGCGGCCTGCTCAACAGTTATTCCCTGAACTACTTTAGAAAACTCCTTTTCCAGATCCGCAAACAAATCCTCAAAGGTGAAAAAATCTAAGGTATAAACTTCTTGTTCCAGCTTTACAAAGTATATTTGTTCCCGGTATCGTTCCTCTTCCTGGGTAACTAAAAGGTCGTGGCGTACCGCGGGCAAACCGGCTACCGTTAGTTCTATTTTTTCTATTATGGTAGCATTTTCCCAGCCCTGAGCTTCTTCTTTGAGAAAGTTAAAGTAACCCTGGGTTTCTTCGGCGGAGATAAACTCTTCTTTGCTTAGAGAAAACAGGGCAATGGAGTTCCCCGACTGGTCTTTTAGTTCGAAGAAAGCGATTTCATCCTCTTCGGGGGTTCCTGGCTGCCAATTAGGTGGAACATAAACTTCTATTCCCATTCCAAAGGCAGCTACCGAGGAGAGGAAGACTACCCCTCCAATTAAGAATAAACTAACTAAGATATTTGTTCTCTTCATGATTTTAAATCCCCCTTTTTTAACTTATTTTTCACTTCCCTGGATGACGAATCCAGCCCAAAAAACTGGGTGAGGGTAACGCTGGGCCAGTTCTCTTTGGGCTTTTTGCATGGCTTCAGCCTTGCTTTGCCCGGCTAACCAATGTTGGTAAAAAGCAACAAAAAGCTCCATGGTGGAGCGGTCAAAAACACTCCACAAACTGGCTATTAAGGTGGGTGTCCCCGCATAAAAAAAGGAACGGGTAAAACCTACCAAACCTTCGGTAGGACTATACTTTCCTAAGGCGGTTTGACAAGCACTTAAAACCACGCACTGGGCAGATAAGGGGAGGCTAAATACCTCCGAAGCTAACACTACTCCATCGTGCATTTGGTCCTCCGCCAGAGCAATGGAGCTCAGAAGAGGGCGGGTCTCGTCGGCAACCGCGTGGGTAGAAAGATGAACTATATCAAAACCAGCGGCTTTTCGGTATAGCTGAGTTTCAGTAGCCTCCTTTCCCAAGTAAATTTCCTTTCTTTCAAACAACTTAGCAATCTCTTTTACCTCTAATTCAGAAGCGGGAAGAGGGGGGAGAGATTGCTTGGAAAAAGCTGGATTTCCAAACCCGATAAAGGTTTTAGGCTCGGTTTCCCCTTTGGTTAAAGAAAAAAAGTAAGTGTTTATCGAAGGAGCATAGGAAAAAATGTATTCTTCCACCAAGTAGTGGTCTTCCTTCCATAAAGCTTGGAAGGGAAGGTAACAGAGGCTATAGTGAGGTACAATTACTATGAATTTTTTGTTACCAAGGTAGGGCTCAAGCGGTAAAAAGATTTGGGAGGCAATATTTTCCAGTTTGGCGTAAGGTATCGGAGCTTTGTCGTCTGAAATGAGGTGGTAGACCTCGATTATATTTTCCTCCAGTAGTTTCCGGTTTATTGGGAGCGATACCCCCTGAAGAGAGGAGGAGGTAAGCAGAAATACCAATAACTCATCTTCTAACAGGTAGTAATCTACTATTACGGTATCCCCAGCAATTGATTTTTGGATTTCTGCTATTGCCTTCGGTTTCACTGTTACCAGAGAGGTGATTTCAGGAGACACCGAGTTTAAACTGTCGATCAAGTTTTCCAGCTCTTTTTCAGTTTCCTCCAATTTATTTTCTAATTGTTTGACCAAAAGCGGGTTAACTGATGCTGGAGGTTGGTTTTGTAAGATGCTTTTCTTCTGGAGTAGGAACTCTCGCTCTTTTTTAAGGTCAGAGATCAGTTGCAGTAATTCCTGATGTTTGGGTTTCACCGAGATAGTCTTGCCTGTTACCACGTCCAAAAAGCTTCTGGCTTTTAGTCGCTCAGAGTATTGAAGAGCTTCTTTAATTCGTCCTTCCTCAAATAGGGCCTCGATTAAAAAATCGTAAACCGACAAGTTTTCTTCCGAAAAAGCGATCCGGTCTTTGATGGTCTGAAATTGACTTCGGTTTGCCTCCAGAATGTCGACCGAATTTTCCCAGTAAGAGATAGCGATTGCTTCCTCTCCCAATTGGAGATAGGTTTTCCCTAAACCTAAAAGAGAGTAGAAAAGAAGGGCTGAATTTTCTATTTTTTGAGCATTATCCCGGGCTTGGGAAAAAAGGGTTTGGGCTTTGGGCACCTCTCCTTGTTCCAGCGCAACATTGGCTAAATTGGCCTGGACTAAAGCAATGCCAGACAGGTTTTCTCTTTTTTGGTAAATCTCCAAAGCCAGCCCAAAACTCTCCTGTGCCAGGGGTAGCTCTCCCAGAAGCAAGTTAATATTTCCTATATTATTCAATACATCAGCCACTTTTAACTCCAGGTTTAATCTTTCAAATTGAGCCAGGGCTTTTTGGTAGGATTGCAGGGCTAACTGGTAATTTCCTTTTCTTTGGGCTAAAACACCTAAGTTAGCCCAAATATTGGCTTCAGCTTCCTCATCTTTTTCTTTTTGGGCTACTTCCAGAGCCTCTTCCAGATAGTTTTCGGCCTCGTTCAATTGCCCCAGGGTTAAAGAGACCACTCCCAGGTTAATCAACAACCCCAAATCTCTGGGCAGTCTCTCTTTTTTTTGAAAATCTACTGCTTTTTCTAAAGTAGCTTTGGCTTGACCCCAGTCACCAAATTGGGAGAGGACGAGGGATAGGTTGTTCCATACCCAGAGTTTTTGGTAGGTGAGGTGCATGCTCTCGGCTAATTTCTGGCATTGCATCAAATTTTGCCAGCCTTCCCCGGGAGAAAAGAGATAATCGGTTAGCAACTCAGCTTGATTGAGAAGAACTATAAATTCAAGCCATCGTGCCTGGCGCTCTCGAGCCCAGGATAGAGCTTCTTCGAATTTTGCTTGAGCTTCCGGGATATGACCTTGTTTAAGCTCTATCCAGGATAGGTGGTTGAGAGCTAATCCAATAATTTCAGGATTTTCAAGCTGTTCTTGCCAGCTTAATACTTTTTGGAAATGGTTTTTGGCTTCCTGGTATTTTCTGGCTTGAAGAGCCAAAATTCCTTGGTTGAGAAAGAAAACCGCTTTTCCATACGGGCTATCCACCGCTTGGGATAGACAGTCCAACTCTTCCAGAAGGGGAGGGACTTCTTCCCACAAGTTGAGGTTTTCAATTACCCGGATTATGACTTCTAAAGAGTGAATCATCCCCTCTTTTTCCCCGATTTTCTGAAATAATTGGTAAGACTCCTGGGCTTTAGGTAGGGCTTCTTCGCTCTTTCCCCTGCGAGATAGAGCCCAGGCGTCAAAAAGGAGGGCCCTGGCTTCTCGCTGCTGGTCACCCTCAAGCAGAGCAGTTAAATAAAGAAGGCGTGATTTTTGGCTTACCTCAGTGTACTCTCCTTGCCAGAGGAGCTGGTTCATTTCCTGGTTAACTGATTGGGAAATGGTTTCCCGCTCTGCGGGAGTAAGGGAGAGGATATGGCGCAGCAAAAGATAGCCATCTTCCTCTTCAAAAGGAAAGTCAAGCGCACTAATTTCTTCTGCTAATCCGGGGTAAATTACCCCGAAAAGCAAACTAACTATTAATGCCAGTGCCAGATATCGGTTCATGTTGGGTTAAAAGTTATAGAGCCCCAGCGATTTTTCGTAAGAAGCAACCATCCGGTTAAAGAATTGCTGGAGAGTTTCAGAGAAATTATCCTTGGGGGCTTGACAAAGTATTACCCCTCCTATCCCAAAAGGGATAGAGGCGGCCGGAACGTAATGAGCATAACTCATAAGCTGGAAAGTTAAAGGCACCCCCACAAAAGTTCCCTGGAGAATAGTTTGGCCTCGGGTCAGGTTAATGCCTATCTGAAGTGCTTTGGGGTCCTCCTTGAAATCTTGCTTTATAACCTGGAGGTCGGGAACATTGTTGCTGAGTAAGTATATGATTTGTGCGGCCAGGTCTCGGGCTGAAGAAAAATCGCCAGTTATCCCGGGCATCAGGGTAAGGGAGGTGTTTTTCTGGGGGTCCGGGGAGAAGACCACCGTTTTGTTGTAGATATCTAAGTTGACCTGCCAGTTAGCCGGATATTCAATATAACCTTCGATCAACTGGTTGTATCCGAAAGCTTCGAGTAAATTGTATTTTTTCCAAACTACCGGGATGTTTTGGCCTTCAGGAGGCTGGAGCGGGCTTTGGGGTGCAGTGGGTGGAACTAACAAGGGGTTGGTAGGAGATGGAGGTGGTGCGGTTGTGCTGGGAGCAGGTTGAGTTTGAGTTGGAGGAGCATCCAGGGAGGGGAGTTGTGTTTGGACGACTCCTGGTTGGTTAAACTGGGGCAGGGTATCCGTCCTTTTAGGCGAAGAAGAAGAACCGGGTAGGGAAATAGTATCTCCGTTTTTGAGGGGGAGAGAGAAAGGTTCGTCCTGGGTTAGAGCCTCCCCGCCTCGGGTTGGGCCAGAAAAAGCCTTGCCGGCTGAAGAAAAACCGGCAATCCGAAAAGAAAAAGATTGAGCATAAGCTGAGTTTATGGTGAGTAGGAACAGTAAAATAAAGGTTAAGCTGAGGGAGAGCAATTTTTTGACCATGATTTTCAACTCCTTCAGGTTTTAGTGGGGGCAAAAAACCTGCTCCTTATTTTAATTTTACCACTAAAGGACGAGAAAGGAAATTTTCACACTTATTGACGTAGAACCAAATTAACGAAATAGTTACATTATTTATCAAAGTGGGTTAAAATAAAGTCTAAGTTTGTTTTCTGAAGGAGGAGAGAATAACTATGAAGAGGTTTACTCATAAGTTTAATTTTGGAATTTTGGTTTTGGGTTTGGGTTGTACCTTTTTTTTAAATCTGATTTTATTTACTCCTTTAGCTGAAGGTGCGAACTCTTCCCTGGGTCCTCTTTCCCCTTCTTTGTTTGAGGGGAAGGAGGGTGTTTGGCAGGGAAATTTACTTGATGACGCTTATCTCCTCACCAATACCGAGGATTCCGGCTCGATACAATATTTTTATGTCGAACGGGACCAGGGAGAATATGCCATTTCGGTTTCGGTTAAAGTCGAAGGAGAAAGTTCTGGACTACAAGGGGCAGGAATTCTTTATGCCTTTCATTCAGAAATTCCTTCTTACTACGCTTTTACCCTTGATGCTGAAGGTACTGTGTCACTATCTCGGAGAGATGAGGAGGGTTTTAATCAGTTGCTGGGGATGGGCACTGAGACGGTGAGAAAAGGTAATTTTAATACTCTTACTATTATTGAGCAAGGAGCGGCTTTCCATCTTCTGGTGAATGGGGAAGAAATTGCCAGTGTGGAAAGTAGTCGGACCGGAGAAGGAGCGGTGGGAATTGTTGCTCTGGGTACAGGCAGCTTTACTTTTTCTGAGTTTAAGTTGAACCAGAGTACCGGTCGCCTGCCCTCTCTTGATTAAATTCTCAAAGACCACAGGGCGGGGTTAACCCCAGTAAGTGGTTTTTGTCTTTTATTCTTTTGCCTACGCCGCAGGCAGTCTGTTTTTTAGCGCCGCAGGCTGTCATATGGTATAATTCCTCCAGTTTGGTCTTTAGGTGGTTTCAGCCTTAATAGGGAAGTTCGGTGAGAATCCGACGTGGTCCCTCCACTGTAACCGGGGAGCGAGTTGTCAGAACCACTGACTGAAGTCGGGAAGGGACAATAAGCTTTGATCTGGGAGCCAGGAGACCTGCCTAAGGAGGCCCAACTACTCTTCGTGGAAAGAGGAGGTGGGTAGTAAAGTTACCCGGGTTTGACCAGTAACTTGATAGAGTTGACCCCCTCTTATCCCACCTTCCCTTAATTAAATAGGAGGTAGATGAAAGTTGAAAAAATGGTATTGGTTGGTTGTTTGGAGTGCGGTCATCTTTAATCTGTTTTTCTCGGTAGCTCTGGCTCAGATGGTAGTGATAGATGATCGAGGGAGGGAAGTCAGGATAGAGCAAATCCCCCAAAGGTGGGTCTCGCTTTCTCCTTCGAACACGGAGATGGTTTTTGCTTTATCTTTAGAAGATAAGTTGGTAGGAGTAACTACCTATTGTAATTTTCCCCCCGAAGCAGAGAAGAAGGAAAAAGTTGGAACCATAACCGATGTTAATCTGGAGAAACTGATTTTGCTTGAGCCCGATTTAGTTTTGGCTAGTTCCCTCAATCCGCCAGAGCTGGTGGAAAAGCTGGAAAACCTGGATTTTCAGGTGTTTGTGGTGGAACCCCGAAACATCACGCAAGTGTTGGATGATTTGGAAAAACTGGCGCAAATTGGGGGAGTAGAAAAAGAAGGTCGCTTACTTCGACAGTCGCTTGAAGCCAGGATTGAGTCAGTAACCAGTCGAGTAGCCCATCTCCCGCAAGCAGAAAAACCACGGGTGTTACACCTTATCTGGCACGATCCTCTCTGGACGGCGGGGAAGGGGACTTTTATCCATCAGTTTATTACCCTGGCTGGAGGAGTAAATGTAGCTTTCGGCCTTACCGATTATGCTACCTTAAGTGTGGAGGAACTGCTACTTAGAAATCCAGAAATCATTACCGTGGTGGAAAATCATGGTAGCGCTGAAAATCTCCCCTACCAATTTATCACTACTGATTACCGTTTTAGTTCGCTGGCGGCCGTTCGGGAGGGCAAAGTTTTTCGGGTGGATGCGGATATTGTTTCTCGTCCTGGACCGCGAGTGGTGGAAGCAGTTGAACTATTTGCCCGAATCATCCATCCAGAACTGTTCAGCCCCCCTGAGGGAGAATAACGATAAAAAGTGAAACCAATAAAACTCTTTGGCCGAAAAAGAAAAGTAGTTTACTTCTTGGTGATTCTCTGTTTAATCATTACTTTCTTTCTGGCTGAAGGATGGGGTGGGGGAACTTATTCTTTCGCTCACTCTCTGGCCCTTTTTTCCTCGACTCCGCTATCGGAGGTGGAAGAAACTATTCTTTTTCGGGTCAGGTTACCCCGGATAGTATTGTCCTGGTTGGTAGGAAGTGGGCTTTCGCTTGCCGGAGCAGTTCTGCAGGGTTTATTTAGAAATCCTCTGGTTGACCCTTATGTGCTTGGTATTAGTTCAGGAGCAGCTTTTGGGGCGGTAGTAGCTATTTACAGTGGTATATACTGGGGGTTGTTCACTATTCCCCTCTTTGCCTTTGGTTTTGCTTTGTTTACCGCTTTTTTAGTGTTTTATTTGGGGAGGATAGGACAAAAGATGCCGCTTGAAGTTTTGCTCCTTTCGGGGGTAGCGGTGGGCTTTTTTTTCTCTTCTTTAATTTCCTTGGGAATGTATTTGGCCGGAGAAAACCTCCACCAAATGGTCTTTTGGATGATGGGGGGGTTTTACAGCGCCAGCTGGGAAGAGGTAAAGATGGTCTTACCTTTTTTCCTGGTTAGCTTACCCCTGCTCTTACCTTTTAATCGGGAATTAAATGCCTTCCTTTTAGGAGAAAAAGTGGCCGAGAGCATGGGGGTGGAAGTAGAACGGGTGAAAAAACTGCTTCTTTTTATCTCGTCGGTGTTGGTAGCTTCTTGTGTTGCGGTAAGTGGAGTAATCGGCTTTGTCGGGTTAATAGTGCCCCATCTGGTTCGGCTTTTAGTAGGACCAGATCACCGTCACTTGCTGCCTCTCTCTTTTTTGTTAGGGGGAGTGGTTTTGATTTGGGCTGACACCTTGGCGCGGACCGTTATCCATCCGATTGAGCTGCCGGTGGGTATAGTGACCAACTTGTTGGGCGTACCTTTTTTTATTTTCCTTTTGAGGAGGCGCAAATCTAATTGAGCGAGTATTTGACCGTGGAAAGCTTAGAATTTTCCTATGGTCTCAGGAAAATTATCCATAATTTCAATTTTCAGGTTCAAAAGGGAGAACTGGTAGGCGTGATTGGCCCTAATGGAGCCGGGAAAAGCACTCTTTTACACCTTTTAGCCGGTCTTTTGTTCCCTGATAAGGGTAAGATTTATCTGGGCGGCCGGGAAACAACTTTTTTATCCCGGCGAAAGTGGGCGCAGAAAGCGGCTTTGGTTTTTCAGGATGTGCCTTCAGAATTAGATATGGATTGTTTGGAAGTGGTTATGATGGGGCGATTCCCCTACATCACCAGATGGAAGGGAGAAGATGAACTTGATTATCAGGTAGTACAAAAGGTAATGAAAGCTACCAGTGTGCAAAATTTTATTGGTCGTTCTTTTCAAGAATTATCAGGCGGGGAAAAACAGAGGGTTATGGTAGCTCGAGCGCTGGCGCAGGAGCCAGAGCTTTTACTTCTGGATGAGCCTACTAGTCATCTGGATGTAAGACACCAATTAGAAATTATGGATATTCTGTTAGAACTTAAAAAAGAGGGCATCGCTATTTTGGGCGTATTTCATGACCTCAACCTGGTTTCCCAGTTTTGTGATAAAGTTTTACTTTTAAGAGAGGGGTGTCTTTTAAATTGTGGTAAAACTACCGAGGTTATGAAAACTCCCCAAATAGAGGAGCTATTTCAAGTGGAATTTTTGGAAGCCCTTCATCCTTTTACCTTCCGTCCCTTTTTTATGCCCCTGGGTAAAAGAAAAAGTGAGAGCAATAATATCCGGCTTCATCTTATTTGTGGAGGAGGGAGTGGGCGTTTGGCTATGCAAGAACTTCTCTCTGCTGGCTTTTCCTTGAGCGTGGGGGTGGTAAACCAGCTGGACTCGGATCAGGAACTGGCTGAAAAGTTGGGGTTAAAGTTGGTTACAGAAAAACCCTTTACCCATTATTCGTCGGATTCTCTCCAGCGAGCTCAGACCTTAGCTGAACAGGCTGATTTTGTGATAGTAGTTCCTACCTATTGGGGAGAAGGTAATTTAGGTAACCTCCGGTTAGCTCAGCAACTACTTGCTCGCGGGAAAAGAGTGATTCTCTTTCGGGATTGCTTGGGAGAACAATGGGATTATACTAATGGTAGGGCTCTGAAAATCCTGCATGAATTGGTTGAGGCTGGAGCCTTGGTTTTTGACTCCTGGCCGGCGGCTATAAGAGCAATAGGGGACAAGCCCCCTATAACCCCCGAAAAGCAAAGACAAAAGGAATTAAAAACAACTGGTGGAAAAAACAGACAGCCTATGGCGTAGACAAAAAAGACAGAAGAAAAAAACAAAGATTAACTGAGGAAGGTCTTTTTCCTTCCTCAGTAGGGGGAAAATACCCCCCTAATAACCCCTTTCTTTTTCGGCAGTGCAATGGCCCTCTGTTTGTCATTCCTGAACGTCTTTATCGACTATAATGGGGGCGCTGCCCCCCTTATCAACCCCGACAATAGGGGGAAACCCCCTATAACCCCCGAAAAAAAACCAAACAAATCAAATATAAAAAGACAAATATAACCGAGGAAGAACGACGCTTCCTCGGTACACGGAGGAAAAGCCTCCGTGTCCGTCATTCCTGAATGTATTTATCAGGAATCTAAATTGTTTAAGGATGAAAATACCTGGATTCCCGATTAAGGATTTCGGGAATGACGGAGAAAAGTTCTGGCTTTGACACCTCACTCAGCTGAAACCCGCATTAAATCTACATTTTTTAAATCAAAATGTGCTATTTTGCCACTACACTTTTGGAAGAATAAAATATGAATACCTATATTTATTAGGTTTGCAACTTCAAAATGAGTGAAAATCAGCACAAAGCGTCAAAGTCAGAAGACAAATACCTATCATCCTGAAACTAAACATGATTACGCCCCATACTATAGCATATCCTTTTCAGGTTTTCATTTTTAGCCGGTTTCCTGAATATGAACAGGTGTTCATGCATAATCATGAGAAAATTGTATTTCCCTATTTTATTTTTCCAGTATGGTGTTGACTTACAATTGTGTTGAATCTTGATCACTTCTTCTTTAAGAGCAAAACCGCTTTCCAAAAACAGTTCTAACACATAATAGGAAAGGGGGATGTAATGCTGAGCCTTTCTGGTATCACCTATAAGAATAGCACAATAAGCATTTTCTTTTAATACTCGGAAAAATTCTTGTATTCCAAGACTCAGTTCCTGACAGAATTTATCCACGCTTCCGATGTTTGATAGATCATTTGCTATTTTACCATTTGAATATTTAATAATATTAAGATAAGGAGGGTGGGTAAGAATCAGGTCAATGGAACAATCCTCAATTCCGATAAGGTTACGAACATCACCCACTTCAACGGTTTGGGGGAGCGCCGCCGGGTATGAAAATTGTAAGTTGTTAATTGTAAGTTGGACAGCTTCAGGGTTAATGTCCCTACCTATTCCTCGTCGTTTGAGCAGTTTGGTTTCAATAAGGGTTGTACCTCCACCTACCATAGGGTCAAAAACAGTATCTCCCTCCTTGGAATAGCGAAGAATAACATTACGAGCTATTTGGGGAGCAAAATTACCCCGGAATTTTGGGTTATGGGTATACCAAATTCCCCTTTCAGGTATAGACCAAACTGTGGTGGTTTCTATCTGGAAGTCGATGCTATCTGACACAGTATGCGCTCCAAAAGTCCTTTTCTGACAAAATGTAAATTTAAAGGATAATCAATCATTTCTAACCCTTTCCTAATCTGATTTTTCTGACCTTTCCAACCCAAACCATCGGTAATCCAGATAAAGTCGAAACCGTTATCGTATAACTCATTCTGCCGGTTAATATAAGAATCCACGATTTCTTGGGGTTTAGAACCAGTTCCAGAAAAGAAGTTCACCTCAATATTGACGATTTTACCTTTGTTCCCAATAAGCATAAAATCAGTTTTTCGATTGAAAAGAGAGGACGAAACAGGAATGTGGTAATGGTCTGGTAGATAACGAAAGTATCTTTGGTTTTCTATTTGAAATGGTAGCTTTCGCTGCTTCACTATGGTCTGGATTATTGGATCCACAACAAGTTCCATCGCTTTACCGCTGCGGTTTTTGCGAGCGTGGGTATCTAAACCCACTTCTACTCCGGCAATATAGTCTTGAATGCTTTGGCATGAAAAATTTTGAAAGAAGCGCTTGAGTCCAGTCCTTTCAAAAAAGATAATTAAATCTTCTATTTCTTTTGGTGAAAGCTTCCTTTTTCGGAAATCGTATGTCACCGTGTCTGAATCGACATCCATGAAGTCTTTGACCACCTTTATTTGCAAATCACGAATAGCAAGAAGCATGGGAATGACAGGAAGCACTTCCGGATAGCTGGTTATCAGGCGGCAAAGGGTGGAGTCAAAGTCGGAACATCGGATAAGAGAACTTAAAATGTTAAGCTCAACTCTATATTTTTCTACATTTCGTTTGACTTTTTGCTAATCGACAAAAAACTGATACCCCCGGTTTGTGTCAATAAGAGTATCATGAAAGATGTCTATAATAGCATCAAAGGATCTCAATTTAAAGAAACTCAGATAAAGAGAGACATCCATGCTCAACTTACTCCATAGTTACGAATTATTAGTTCGTTGATTTCTCCCCGACGACTGGCATCGCAGTTAATAAATCTTTTAGCCGGTACTCTCTCGATTATAAACCCTTTATAAAGGTTATCAAAAAAGTCATCTTCAGGATTTTCATTTTTGGGGTCGGAATTGCTTTGGATGAGGTAGGCCCCTCGTCTATCCATCTCCCGAAAAAACTGAGCCAATCGCTTTTGATCGGCTTCGGAAAATCCCTCCTTGGAATATGATGTGAAGTTAGAAGTAGCATTAATCGGTCTATAAGGAGGGTCGAAATAAACTAACGTTCCCTTCTGTATATATCGGGCCGAAAGAGAGAAATCGCCACAAATGATGTCTGTATTCTGGAGAGCACGACTTGCTTTCTGTAAAATTGTTTTACTACAAATGGTGGGATTTTTGTAGCGACCAAAAGGCACATTAAATTCCCCTTTTCGGTTCAAGCGGAATAAGCCATTATAGCAGGTTTTATTGAGAAAAATTAACCAGGAAGCCCGTTCAATCCAACCTTTATTATATCGACTATAATCTAAATGATGTCTCTGAGCATTGTACTGGCTCCGAATGTGGTAAAAAAGTTCACTTCTTTTTTCTTCAGGCAAATTGAAGTAGGCTTCCTCAAGCTTGCCAAGCTTTTGAATAAGAGCCTCGGGGTCTTTTTGCACCACTCGAAAACTCAGGATAAGTTCCGGATTAGAATCAACCAGATATGACTCTTCAACTTGAAAGTGTCTTTTGAGGAAAAAAAACAGTGCACCACTTCCTACAAATGGTTCCACATATCTTTCAATATAAAGTTGGGAGAGAATAGGCTCAGGGAGTTTTGTGGCTAAAACATTCAAAAGTTGAGTTTTCCCCCCGCCCATTTTAAAAAAGGCCTTGGATATTCCCTCTCTTTGATAGCTTTCATGTCCCTTC
>JASGLU010000075.1 GCA_030156825.1 Candidatus Atribacteria bacterium
GAAGTGAATTTAATTTTGCCCTTTTTGCTCTGGAGAAGGGATAAGGAGGTTTTTTATGAAACAAAAAAGATTAGTATACGCTGGAGCTTTCTCTGGTCTCTCTTTGGTCTTAGCTTTGCTCATCCACTTTCCGATTGTTCCCCAGGCCCCCTTCCTTCTCTACGATCCAGGTGATATTCCTATTCTTATTCTGGGATTTAAGTTAGGCCCTTTTTTAGGGGTAACGGTAACGGCTATAGTATCGGTTCTTTTTGCTTTGGTAACCGGGGAGGGAGGACCTTGGGGAGTGCTGATGCATCTTTTAGCTACGGGAACATATGTAGCAATTGCCGGGGGTATTTATCATCGAAAACGAACCCAGTCAGGAGCGGTGGTAGGCTTGGTCTTGGCTACTCTGGGAATGACTGGAGTGATGATAGTGGCCAATCTTTTGATTACTCCTCTCTATTTAGGTGCCTCGCGAGAAGCAGTAGCAACTATGCTTGTGCCGGCTATAATCCCCTTTAATCTGTTGAAAGGGGTTATCAACGGAGTGGTCACTTTTTTGGTGTATAAAAAAGTAAGTCGGCTTTTGGAAGAGCCTGATTTGGTTCACTCTGGGACGGAAACGTTAAAATCGGAGGGATAGTTTGCTTTTTCTAAACCCAAAAGGAGTAACTTCCACCGTAGGCCATAGAGGGAATAGCCCCCCAAACTTTTTTTGCCGACTACTCGATGACAGGGAATAATTAGGGGTACCGGATTTGAGCCTAAGGATCGTCCCACTGCCCGAGTGGCAGTGGGTTTTCCTATTTTCTTGGCTATTTCCTGGTAGGTAGTAATATCTCCCCAGGGAGTAGTGGCGGTTGCTTCGAGTACCCACTGAGTGAAGGGAGGGAGAGAATCAAGCTCTATCGGAGTGGAAAAAACTACTGGTTTACCTTTGAAATACTGTTGAATTTCCCACTCCAGGTCAAGAAAAGGTGAGGTATTTTTTTGGACTAATTCCTCTTTGGTTGAGGAAAGGACATGGTTTAGCAAAGAAAGAGCTTGTTCTTCCTTAACTTGAGGTAAAATAAAGCGAGTTACTTTATCTTTTCTCCAGGAGAGGATAGCTATTCCCCAGGAGGTGGAAATATATTTAAAAAACAAAATACCTCCAAGTTATTTACTTATTGTCGACATTGCGTATAATTATATCATAAAAAATAGTTTAGTTTAATATTGGAAAGCCAAAGAAGGGGGAAAGTACTCTTTCAGTTTTGGCCTAAAGAGAGCCGGAGTGAGGTGGAAACCGGTGGTCAGTGGGAGAGGAATGGGCCCTCGAGGCGTAAGCTGAAAAATTGCAAGTAAGCTTTAACGGTTCCTTTCCGTTATCGAAGAAGAGTGGGGTTTTAAAACCCAACAGGGGTGGTACCGCGAGTTAATCCCTCGTCCCGGAGGCGAGGGATTTTTTTTAAATAAGAAAGAAGGGAGAGTTGAAATGAAAAGAAAAATTTTTTTGCTGGTTTTGGTGGGGTTACTGCTCGGGACTTTTTCTGCCTTTGGTCAAGAGTTAACAACGATTGGGATTATGCAAATTGTTGACCATCCGGCATTGAACGCTACTCGAGATGGGATAATTGATGCTCTGGCAGAAGAATATGGTTATCTGGAAGGGGAAAATATTCGCTACGATGCTCAATCGGCTCAGGGAGATGTGGCTACGGCTAATACTATTGCCCGAAAGTTTGTTACGGAGAAAGTGGATGTTATAGTAGCTATTGCTACTCCTGCTGCTCAGGCAGCAGTTAATGCTACCCAAGATATTCCGGTAGTTTTTTCAGCAGTCACCGACCCGGTTAGCGCAGGACTGGTTAAAAGTCTGGAGAAACCGGGAGGTAATGTAACCGGGGTTTCAGATATGACACCAGTAGAAGAACAGATGAAACTGATCAAATTTTTGTTTCCCCAAGCCGACCGACTGGGTACCATTTATAATGCTGGAGAAGTAAACTCGGTAGTAACTAATGACCTGGCAAAAGAGGCATGCCAGGAATTGGGGATGGAGTTGCTCGAATCTACGGTAGCTACTACTGCTGATGTGGTAATGGCTACCCAATCGTTGGCGAGCAAGGTGGATGCTATTTATGTTTCTACCGACAACACAGTGGTGAGTGCCTTAGATGGAGTGGCGAGAGTCTGCCGGGAGAAAAAGATACCGCTAATTCTGGCCGATCCTACTACGGTTCAAAAAGGGGCTTTTTGTGCCCTGGGATTTGACTATTATCTCCACGGAAGGCAGACTGCCGATATAATAGTTGCTATCCTTGAGGGGGAAAATCCGGGAGAAATTCCGGTCCAGTTCGCTCAGAAATTGGTGCTTTTAGTTAATCGGGAAGTAGCGGAAGCTTTAGGGTTAGACCTGGAAGCATTAGAGGATCAGTTGGAAGAGTTTGTCCAGCTTAAAAAAGAAGAAGGAATCGAAGTTTCTCTTCAATTTGAGTAAAATTTGAGTAATATAGGAGGGGGGGTTTCCCCCTCCTCTTCAGTTTCAGGGGGTGATAATGATTTTTGAGTTCTTACTTTACAGTGTCCAGGAGGGGTTGCTCTTTGGAATTTTAGCTTTAGGGGTATTCCTTACCTTCCGTTGTTTGGACTTTCCCGACCTCACGGTAGACGGGAGTTACCCTCTGGGAGCAGCTGTTTTTGCCTTCATGGCTTACCGAGGAGTGGGACCGGTAGCGGGGATGGGAGCAGCTTTTTTGGCTGGAGCTATGGCCGGATTTTTTACCGGATTTTTACATACTTTTTCACGAATACCGGCTTTGCTTTCTGGAATTTTGACCATGATTTGTCTTTATTCTATTAATCTGCGGATTATGGGAAGGCCTAACATTTCTCTTTCTGAAAATTTAGGTCATCGAACGGTTTTCACTATCCTCCGTGATTTTTTCCCCCAAATACCGGAAGTATACCTTCGGTTGGCTTTCCTTTTGGGTTTGGTTTTAGTAGTCAAAGTACTTTTGGACCTTTTTCTCCGGACGGAAATTGGCCTGGCCGTTCGGGCCACCGGTGACAATGAGGCGTTGGTAGAAGCTCAGGGAATAAACCCCGACCATACCAAGCTGGTTGGTATTTCACTTTCTAATGCCTTAGTAGCTTTATCTGGTGCTCTTTTTGCTCAATTTCAAGGCTTTGTAGATATTAATATGGGAATTGGGATGGTAATTGCCGGTTTAGCCTCGGTAATTGTGGGTGAAGTGCTTCTGCGTGGGAGATTTATTTTTTGGATAACTTTTCAGGTGATCGTGGGGTCGGTAGTGTATCGGATGGCTACGGCGATAGCTTTGAATTGGGGCTATGTCATAGGATTCCAGCCTTACGACCTTAAATTGTTTACCGGCCTGTTGGTGATAATTATTCTTTCTTTCCCGGTTGTTAGAGAAAGGTTAAGGTTAAAGAAGGTGAGGTAATTGTTAAGGTTAGAGCGGGTAAGTAAGTGTTTTTTCCCTAATACTCCTGATGAAAGGCGGGCGGTAAGAGAACTTAGTTTGTTAGTCCGTCCGGGGGAATTTGTTACCATAGTGGGGAGTAACGGTGCGGGTAAAACCACTTTGCTCAATTTGGTTAGCGGTCAATATTTCCCGGATCGGGGCAAGATTTTTATCAACGGCCAAGAAATAACCTACCTCCCCGCCTATAAGCGAGCTCAATTCCTGGGCAGGGTCTTTCAGAATACTTTTCAAGGTACTGCTGCTTCTCTCACTATTGAGGAAAACCTGGCTATTGCCTTCCGCAAAGGTCAAAAAAAAGGTCTCAAAATAGCTATCCGGGAACCTATGAGAGAAGTTTTTAAGGAAAAGCTTTCTTTGCTTGGTTTGGGTTTGGAACGGCGCTTGCGGGACCGGGTAGGTCTTCTCTCTGGTGGGCAAAGACAGGCTTTAGCTCTTTTGATGGCCACCTTAGGCAACCCTAAAATTTTGCTTTTGGATGAACATACTGCCAATCTGGATCCCAAAACAGCTCAGAAAATCATGAAGCTAACCGATGAGCTTATTCGAGACAGCGAACTTTCGGCGCTAATGGTTACCCATAATCTGCAGGAAGCTTTATCCTTTGGCGATCGAACTTTGATGATGGATGAGGGAGATATAGTGCTTGACCTCTCTGGCCAGGAGCGAAAAAATGTTACCATTGAGGAGCTTTTAGAACGCTTTAGCGAGGTGCGGCACAAAAAGTTTGCCGAAGATCGGGCCTTGCTCTCCTCATAGTTTTTTATAGAAAAAACAATGAAAAGGAGGAATAATTGATGGCAGAAAAACGCATAGTCTTGGATGGGAAGGATTTACCTACTACCTGGTATAATATCATTCCTGATTTACCTCGACCGTTGGATCCCCCGCTTAACCCTGCTACTAAAGAGCCAGTGAAACCGGAGGACCTATCCCCTATTTTCCCTCCCAGCTTGATCGAGCAGGAAATGAGTAATAAAAGGTTTATTGATATTCCGGGGGAAATTCTTGATATTTACCGAATTTGGAGGCCTACTTCTTTAATGCGAGCTCTTCGATTGGAAAAAGCCCTCCAAACACCTGCTCGTATTTACTATAAATATGAGGGAGAGAGTCCGGCTGGAAGTCACAAACCCAACACCGCCGTAGCTCAAGCTTATTACAATAAAAAAGATGGTACCAAAAGGTTGACCACCGAAACCGGAGCTGGCCAGTGGGGTTCTGCTCTGGCTTTGGCTTGCCAATTTTTTGGGTTAGATTGTACAGTCTATATGGTAAGGGTGAGTTTTGACCAAAAACCTTATCGACGGGTGCTAATGCAAACCTGGGGAGCTGCAGTACATCCCAGTCCTAGCCCCGAAACTAAGACGGGAAGAGAAATACTGGAAAAAGATCCTAATTCCTTAGGTAGTTTAGGTATTGCTATTAGCGAAGCGATTGAAGATGCGGTTACCAAAGCTTCTTCCAAATATAGTTTAGGTAGTGTCCTGAACCATGTGCTTCTTCATCAGACCATTATCGGAGAAGAAGCCCGAATTCAACTGGAAAAAGCAGGCGAAGATTATCCGGATGTAGTTATTGGTTGTGTAGGGGGAGGAAGCAACTTTGGAGGTATGGTCTTTCCTTTCATGAGGGATAAACTTCAGGGAAAGAGAGACTTTAAGGCAATAGCGGTAGAGCCGGTGGCTTGTTCTTCCTTTTTGCGGGGAAAATATGAATATGATTATGCGGACGTAGCTTGCACCACCCCTCTTTTGAAAATGTATTCCTTGGGACATGACTTTATGCCCCCTGGAATCCATGCCGGTGGCTTAAGGTATCATGGAATGTCTCCCCTGGTAAGTTTGCTTTACGATGAAGGGCTAATTGAGGCTCGAGCTTACCAGCAGACAGAAATTTTTGAGGCTGCTCTCCTGTTTGCCCGAACCGAAGGGTTGGTAGTAGCTCCAGAGAGTGCCCATGCAGTAAAAGCGGCCATTGATGAAGCTCGAGCTTGCAAAGAAAAAAATGAAGAAAAGGTGATTTTGTTTAACCTGAGTGGTAGCGGATTTTTGGATTTGGGGGCTTATGACCTCTATATTAACCAGGGTTTACCAGAAATCAACCATAAATAATCGGGTTAATTTTAACGCTGTTTGGCCCTGGGAGACAGCTCTTTTCCCAGGGCTTTATTGTTAATCATGAAAAAAGGACGTATCCTTCTTTTTAATCCCTGGATATATGATTTTACTGCTTTTGACTTCTGGATGAAGCCCTTAGGACTTCTTTACTTGGGGGCTCATCTGCGCAGAAAGGGGTTTGAAGTCTCTTTAGTAGATTGTTTGGATAGAAATGACCCGGATATGCCGTTTTCTCCCGCTGGTTCTCGGAGATTGAGGGAATATGGTTGTGGGGGTTATTTTCGAGAGCCAATTCCTAAACCTGCTGCCTTTGCCGGCATTCCAAGATGTTTCAGTCGATTTGGTATACCGATAAAGACTCTGACTAAGCGTTTACTTGCCTTACCTCCTCCGGATTTGGTTGCTATTTCAGTAGGAATGACCTATTGGTATCCGGGAGCGGTAACTGCTCTTCGCTTGCTACGTCAGATTTGGCCCCGGGCCACGGTAGTGCTGGGAGGAGTGTATCCTGCTCTTTGTCCGGAACATGCCAATAGTTGGGGGTTTGATCAAATAGTAACCGCTACTAACCCGGTGGTAGTTTTCAGGGAGTTAAGCAAGATTTTGGGAGTAGACTTAGGGGTGAACAACAACCAGCAGTATTTCTCCTGTCCACCTGATTTTTCGCTTTATTCTCGGATTTCTTATGCAGTGATTCTTACTTCACTTGGCTGCCCTTTTCGATGTACTTATTGTGCTTCTTCTCGGCTATATCCCCACTTTTGGTTTCGGGAAGCAGAGCAGGTTTTAGAAGAAATAGAGTATCTCTATCAAGCTTTCCAAATTAAGGATTTTGCTTTCTACGATGACGCCTGGCTTTTTCAGGCATCCAGCCGAGTGATACCCTTGCTGGAAAAAATAATAGCGCGAGGTTTAAAAGTCCGTTTTCACCTTCCAAACGGTCTTCATGCTCGTTATCTTACTCCCCAGTTGGCTGTTTTGATGAAACAAAGTGGTTTTACTACTATTCGTTTGAGTTTAGAAACCACCTCTTTGTCAGTTCAAAGGAAGACCGGGAAAAAAGTGGATAATTCTGTCTTCGAACAAGCAGTAACTTATTTGAAAAGAGCCGGTTTTTCTTCTTCACAGATTGAGGTATATCTCCTTTTTGGTCTACCTGGACTGCAGAAAGAAGATTATTTTCAATCTATTCGCTGGGTGAAGGAAAAAGGCCTGATCCCGCGAATGGCTCTTTTTTCTCCTATTCCCGGGACTCCTGTTTTTCATGAATCTTCTTTAGAAGTACCTGAAATAGAGACCGACCCTCTTTTCCAGAACAAAATTGCCTTCAACTACCTACGAGGATATGATAAGCTATACCAGGAAGTACAAAGTTTTTGTCGTTATTGATGGTGGGAGGAGATGACGGCGGATCGAGCCAGAATTGCTCAGCTAATTCAGGAAGTAATAGATTCTTTACCGCCTGAATTAAAGGCAAACCTCCAGAATGTGGATTTTGTTTTAGAAGAAGAACCTGATCCCGGGTTGAGAAAGAGAGGTCTGGGACAGAACCTACTGGGATTATATCAGGGGATACCTCTTCCCAAACGTGGTCGCGGTTATTCCTTTGTGTTACCAGATAAAATTACTCTCTATACCAAAAATATCCAGAGAGTTACTTCTGACCAAAAAACTTGGGAAGAAAAAGTTAAAGAAGTGGTTTTACACGAAATCGGCCATTATTTTGGCTTAAATGAAGCCGAAATTCAAGCTCTTTGGAAAAAGATGTAAGAAGAACACTTGATTTGTGTGATATAATCTCTCTTGGTTTGGTTAAAAATAATGAACAAATTTTATTCTCAGGAGGAGATGTCCTATGGCATTACGAGTTGATGAAGAACTTTGCAGTGGTTGTGAACTTTGTGTGGAAATTTGCCCCGATGTTTTCGAAATGAACGATGAGGGTATAAGCGTGGTAAAATCGGGAGCAGATGAAAATTTGGACTGTGTTGAAGAAGCTATTGATTCTTGCCCAACCAGCGCTATTATCAAGGAGTGAAGGCAGATAATTTTGGGGTTTTCGTCCGGAAAACCCCAAAATTTTTCTCAAAAAATCCTTTTTTCCTACTTGCTTTGATGAGCTTTATTATATAAAATAAGCTGGCTGGTTAAAAGTAGTGTGGGAATGCCCCCATCGTCTAGCCTGGTAAGGACACCGCCCTTTCAAGGCGGCGGCAGCGGTTCAAATCCGCTTGGGGGCGCCAGAAATTTCCCCAATTTCAAGTTTCTACTTGTCCTCCCTCGTTTGGATTTAATTGAATCAGTTCGAAAGTGGTAAAATAATGCTAATTCACTTATTTACCTAAAAGAGGAGGCTGGCAAAATGAAGTTTTTTATCGATACTGCCCAGGTTGATGAGATTAAACGGGCGATGGAGCTGGGAGTGCTAGATGGGGTAACTACCAATCCCACTTTGATATCCAAAACCGGCAGAGGTTTTAAAGAGGTCGTGGTTGAAATTTGCAATTTAGTTCCTGGTCCGGTATCGGTGGAATTAGTCAGTTTGGAAGCAGAAGGAATGATTCGGGAAGCTCGGGAGCTGGCAAAAATTGCTTCTAATATTGTAGTTAAAATACCTATAACCGAGGAGGGATTAAAAGCCATTTCCATCCTCTCCCAAGAGGGAATTGAGGTCAATACCACTTTGATTTTTAACCCTCTTCAGGCGTTGATGGCTGCTAAAGCCGGTGCAGCTTATGTTAGTCCTTTTGTGGGTCGTCTGGATGATATTTCCACTCCTGGAATGAATTTGGTGGGAGACATTGTACAGATATTCGAAAATTATATAATTGAAACAGAAATTATCGTGGCTTCTATCCGACATCCAATCCACGTAGTGGAAGCAGCTAAAATAGGGGCAGATATTGCCACCATTCCTTTTGCCGTTATCTCTCGTTTGCTCAAGCATCCTCTGACCGATATTGGGATAGAGCGATTTTTAGCCGATTGGGAAGAAGTACCTGATAAACCTTTCTAAGGTATCCCGCAAAACCTGATAAATTGCTCAAAACTTTAAAAATAGTTACACTGGGCCAAAAATTGAGGATCTTCACGTACTGAGGAAGTGTCCTCCTTCCTCGGTTGGTATTTGTCTTTTATGTGTTTTTGCCTTTTTGGGGGTTATAGGGGGTTTACCCCCTATTGTTCGGTTATAAGGGGGGCAGCGCCCCCATTACTGAGGAAATGTCTTTCTTCCTCAGTAAGTATTTATCTTTTTAAGCTTTTTTGTAT
>JASGLU010000014.1 GCA_030156825.1 Candidatus Atribacteria bacterium
CACAGGCACAAATCCGGGATAAAAGGTTAATTTCTTCTCCTGATAGCCCATAGGGGTAACCGCTACCATCTATCCGTTCATGATGCTGGATAGCGATGAGAGCTACCTCCGGTTGGTTAGAGACTGCTTTTGCTACAAAGTCTGCTGATCGAGAAGGGTGTTTTTTCATAACTTCCCACTCTTCGGGAGAGAGCTTACCCGGTTTGTTCAAAATTTCCCAGGGTACTTTAATCTTACCCAAATCATGCATAATTGCTCCTAAAGCCAGAGTCCGTAGGTGCTCTCGAGGAAGCTTGAGAAATTTACCCACCATCAACCCCAATGCAGCCACGTTGACCGAGTGGGAAAAAACCGAGTCATCATGTTGCCTCAATTGTATCAAGCTGAGAACTGGCTTTTTGAACCTCAGTATTTCATCAATAATTTCATCCACCAGTTCTTTGACCGGAGTCAAAGACTGCCCATCTCCCTCTATTATCCGATAAAAGTTGGAATGAATTGTCTCCAGCGCTTTTCGGCGAGTATCTTGCGAGAGAACTTCTTCCAACTCTATATCGGAAAAACGGCGATCTTTAATGTAAATAAAATCAAAACCTAACGTTTGGAGGCGATTAATTAACGGTTGGGTGAGGATTACTCCTTCTTTTAGTAACACCACTCCATCGTCTCGCAAAAGCGAATAACCTACTACCATTCCTGGTTCTAAGCGGCTAACGTGAATTTTAATCATTCTGACCCCCCTAACCTTTGTTATAACAAAGGTCAAACTATCTCTATTTCAGAAATGGTAAAAACCGGAATTAGTTTAACACATAACTTACCGGGGGGAAATAGTTGCCTTCCTGCCGGTTCTCGTCTATTATAGATAAAACTTGTTGATAATGGATGGAGAAAAGCTATATGGATCTCTCATCAGTCAAAACTTTTCTTTTAGATATGGACGGAACTTTTTATTTAGGTCAGTCTTTGTTACCCGGGGCTTTATCTTTTATTAAGACCCTGAAAAAACAGGGAAAATCCTTTTATTTTCTCACCAATAACTCTTCCCAAAACGCTCTTTTTTATACCCAAAAATTAAAAAATATGGGTTTAACCGAAATTACACCTGAGCAAATCATTACCTCCGGGGAAGCCTGTGCCTGGTACCTGAGTCAACAAAAAAAGCACCCCCGGGTTTTCCTTCTGGGCACCAGAGCATTAGAAATAGAACTCATGCGTCGGGGAATAACCATAGTAGAGCGTAGGCCCGACTTTGTAGTTCTGGGGTTTGATCTCTCTCTCACTTATGCCAAATTGCAAAAGGCTTGCCTTTTGATAAGAGAGGGAACCCCGCTCGTTGTCACACACCCTGACCTCAATTGCCCTACCGAGGCAGGACCGATTATTGATGCTGGCTCTCTGGTTAAAGCAATCGAGGCTTCTACTGGTTGCCACCCCAAGTTTATGGGAAAACCACATCCTGAACTGATAACATACATTCTATCCCGACTACAGACTAAAAAAGAAGAAATAGCGATGGTAGGAGACCGCCTCTACACCGATATTGCTCTGGGAAAAAATAGCGGCATAACTTCAATTTTGGTACTAACCGGTGAAACTAAGCTGGAAGAGATAGAGACTTCACCCTGGAAGCCGGATTTTGTTTTCTCTTCTCTAAAAGAGCTATCTTGTTACCTCGAGTCACCTATTCCCAGCAAGTAAAAAGGAGGATGAATTTCTTGAACTCATTTGCTGATCTTTTTTTAAGGGAAACTGCTTTCCCCTGCGAATGTGGCCAAACCCACCATATTCGGACCAAAAGAACACTTTTAGGAAAGGAAGTGCTACCGCAAATCCCTTCCGTTATTCAGGAAATAAACTTAGGGAAAAAAGCACTCCTGGTGTACGACCAAAACACCTATCAAGCCGCTGGCAAAATGGTAGAGGAAATTTTAAAAGAGAGCCATTATAGCGTCATACCGTGTTTGTTGACTCCTCAGGAAGAGTCAGCCTATTTGGAACCAGACGAAGAAGCTCGTAGTCAGGTTGGTTCTTTCTTGAGTTATCAACCAGATTTTCTTTTGGCTGTGGGATCAGGAGTGATTAACGACCTAACCAAATTTGTAGCCCATCGAGTAAATCTTCCTTACGCTGTCGTGGGAACCGCCCCTTCAATGGATGGTTATCCTTCTCCGGGAGCACCAATGTTGGTAGGAGGCTATAAATTAACCCTGGATGCTCAAGAACCAAAAGCCATTTTTTTAGATCTGGATGTTCTCTGCCAGGCCCCCTCCCTTTTAATCCAGGCAGGCTGGGGAGACCTGGTAGGAAAAGTAACTGCCAATAGCGATTGGTGTTTAAGACAAGAACTTTTAGGAGAGTACCGGTGTGAATTTAGCTGGAAAATAGTAGAAAAAGAAATTAAAAGCCTCTCTTATCAGACAGAAAAAATAAAAGAAAAAGCCCCCTCAGCCATCAAAGTTCTTGCCCAGGCTCTGTTAGTTTCGGGCTTTAGCATGAGCATGGTGGGGGATTCCCGCCCGGCTTCCTCGGCCGAACATCAAATCGCCCATTACCTGGAAATGATGGCTCTCCATCGCCGAGTTCACCCTTCGCTGCACGGATTAAGGGTGGGGGTAGCCACCGGCTTGGTCCAGAAAATCTATGGGAGATTTTTAGAGGAAATGGACCACTTGCCCTGGAGCTCTTCCCCTAAGAGAGAACCTGATTTAGACCAGATAAAAATTCACTTTGGTCCCCTATTCCCCTTCCTACAAAAAACCGTTCAGAAAAAAATGACCCTATCCCAGGAAATACACCTGAAAATGGCCCAAAGCCAAACCAGAAAAGCACTTAAGCAAGCAATAACCCCTAAACTTTTGGCCATCCCACAGGTAACCCAGGCGCTCGCACAAGCTGGAGCTCCCACCACCTTTGAAGAGCTGGGCTTCAGTCCAACTTTAATTAAAGATTCTCTCCTTTTCTCCCGTTGGGTCAGAGATCGCTATACCATTTTTGATCTCCTACAAGAAGTCGGCCTCTTAGAAGAATATGTAAACTGGCTTTTAGAAGAATAAAGCAGAAAAACCGATTTTTTAACTAAAATAATTAGCTCAAAAAAGATAGACCGTCCTACCGCTTCGCAGCACCAGATGAAGGTAGAACTCGGACGGCCCATCTTTTACCCTCGTCTGACAGAAGGAAATACCCAAACCCCCACCAAATTAAATGGGGGTTTGTTACCGCTCTCACCTTAATCCTCTCCCACCAAGGCAGAGGAAAGCAGAATCCCCTCCCTCGGAAAGAGAGGAAAAAGCCGTTTTGGATTCCTGATAAATACATTCAGGAATGACGAACAAAAGGTTATTTTAGTGACAAAAAAGAAAGGGGTTTACAAGGGGGAATTCTTTCCCCCTAATACTGAGGAAAGCGCTTTCCTCAGTTGTATTTATCTTTTATTTTTTAATCTTTTATCTTTTGGGGGGGTTTAAGGGGGGCAGCGCCCCCATTATTGCCGTTTACAGGATAGACCCCCATGCTGCTTGAGCCGCACCAGATGACAATGAAAAACAGAATTCAATATAATCTTAGAGAAACAATAGTGGTCTATCCTTTCAGCTTCGGTTCTACCGCTTTTAATCTGGCCGCCTCCACCGGCCGAAGGGAAAACCCGGTTTTTTCTTTAAACAACAAAAGAACAGAAATAATTTCCCAATAATAGAAAGAACTTTCTCTCCCTCATCAAGGTAAAAGTTCCCTATTGCCCAAAAAGCAGCTCACCAAAGCCCAGCTAACCACTCTTCTAACTCTTCTTCAGAATGATAGCCTACCAAAGGATCGTCAACTGGATTTAGCTCTTGGTCAATAAAAACACAATGAGGAATAGGGCTTACCCCAAATTGCTCGGCCACTTCTTCTTCCCAGTCCAGAAGAATCGGGTAGCTAATTCCCATTTCAGACACAAAATCTTCCACCGTTTGTTCTGAAATCACGTTTACCGCTATCCCCACTATCAAAAGCTGGTGAGAATCTTGATACTTCTGGTAAAGACTGATTAAATGGGGAATTTCTCTCTGACAAGCAGAACACCGGGTAGAAAAAAAGGAAAGGACTATCGGTTGCCCACGGTAGTCGCTCAGGGTAAAAGTTTGACCGTTGAGAGTAGGTAAGGTAAAATCCGTCTCAACCGGTGGAGCAACCGTGGGAGAACAGCCAACAGTCAAAAAAGCAACTACTACCGCTAACAACAAAAACCTATTTTTTGCCATATTCGGCCTCCATTCTAATTAAAGTTATATCTATTAACGAGTGCAACTTGGGCATTCCGAGCGGTCTCTTCTTCCTTTAGTTGAAGGACGGTTTTCTATTTCCCAAAGACCCAGGTTGTTTTCTTTTGCTTCCGCTTCCAGAGCGAGCAGGTGATTTAGTAAATTTTCCCCGGCAGTTTCTTGATCCACCTGAGAGAAGCCTTTTTTTATCAATTCTTCATTAGCTGTTACCCAGTCCCCCTCTTCTCCTAAAAAGTAAAGATAACCCACCCATATATCCGCTGTAGGGGTGTAACCCAGGGCAAAATCAAAGTATATTTCTTCCTTTTCTTCTACCATCTTTTTAAGCTCAGCCTGAGCTTCTTGATAAATAGTAGGATAAGCAAGGGGTGGTTTTAACCCGGCCAACTTTATCCTGATTTTTACCGTATCTTCCCCAACTTTAGCCTCGGCCTCTACTATATTGGCCCGCGGACACTTGGTAATCCAAACCGGAAGCAGGTTTTCTTCGGCTGCTACTGGATAAAAACCTATCATGAGCAACCCTGACAAAATTGCTACCAACAACCACTTTTTCATCATCGTCACCTCACCTCCATTATACGCTATCAATTATCGACGGTTTCAAACCCTTCCTGCACTACCCTTCCCACTAATCCAAAAGGGACAATTTTTTCCACCAGAACTGGCCAAACTTTACCCCCAGCCAAAGAGGGGCTTCCTTCTTCTTTTACCCTCACCGGCAAATAGTTATCAGAATATCCCGAGAAAAAGCCATCTTGCAACGACTCAAAAAGAACTGGCAATTTTTTATTCAAAAAAGAGCGATGGAAATCTTCCTGAGTGCGGCGGACTACTTCTAACAGGATTTTTTCTCGCCTTTTTTTCACTGAATGGGGTATCCCCTCTTTCTGCTCCCATCTCTCAGCCGGGGTTCCAGGGCGGGGAGAAAAAATAAAAACGTGAGCCCGGGAAAAAGCAATTTTCTGGCAAAAACGAACAGTGGTCTGAAAATCCTGGTCAGTTTCTCCCGGGAAACCAACTATCAGGTCGGTGCTAATTCCAGCTGTGGGCATTTTATCCCTGATTAAAGCTACCATCTCCTCAAAAAAAGCAGTTTGATAACCACGCCTCATTTTCTTGAGTAGCCGATCACTCCCGCTTTGAAGGGGAAGATGAAAGTGGGGGCATACTCGAGGTCCCAAAGAGGCATAACTTTCAATAAATTCCCGGGTTAAAGTAAAAGGCTCAAGGGAGCTCAGTCGAAATCGGACCGCTGAGGTCTCAGCCAGCAAAAGTCGAAGCAGCTGAATCAGGCGGAAGCCCCCCAAGTCTACCCCATAGTACCCCAGGTTTATCCCGGTCAAAACCACTTCTCGTACCCCCTCTTCCTCCCACAGCTTCACCTGGGGTAGCAATCGTTCCGGGGGAACACTTCTAACCGGCCCCCTTAAATGAGAAACCAGACAGTAAGAACAAAAGTGATCACAGCCTTCTTCTACCTTTAGCCAGGCTCTGACTCTACCCGGGAGAAAAAAGGAAGACGGAATAATAGTTACCCCTGAAAGCTCCTCTATTTTCTTTAAAAGTTCTTCCTTTTTTTCTAAAGAGGAAATGGTGAAAACTCGCCCTGGAAAGGAATCCGCTTCTTTAAAAATTTGCAGTTTGCGAGGGTAACAACCCATCAAAAAAATGGTGGCCGAGGGGTCACGGCGCAAAGCCTGTCTTACAAATTGCCGAGTTTTTCTTTCCGCCTCCTGGGTAACGGCACAACTATTTATCAAATAAATATCAGCTG
Source organism: Candidatus Atribacteria bacterium (assembly GCA_030156825.1). Lineage (GTDB taxonomy): Bacteria > Atribacterota > Atribacteria > Atribacterales > JASGLU01 > JASGLU01. Next base: position 6,046 of record JASGLU010000014.1, read on the forward strand.
GTTCCCGAAAGGGAACTATCTGAAAACCGGAGGCCGACAGAGAAAAAATAATCTCATCGCTTTCAGCCTGGTTAAGCTTGCACCCTAAGGTTTTAATTGCAACCTTCATCGTTATTGCTTTCTTGGCTTGACCATAGAAAAGAAGAAACTAAACAGGACCCCAAAAAAGCTGCGGTTTCACTCCGCAAAACATAGGGGGAAAGGCGCAAAGGAACCACTTGAGGAATAAAACTAAGAGCTTCTTTCTCCCGGGAAGTAAAATCTCCCTCTGGACCAACCAGTAGATAACACTCTTCAAAAGTGTTGGCTTCTCTAAAAAAATCGAAAGCCAATTTTTCTGCCTGTAAATCAGCTAAAATCACAAGCCCGGATCGGGTTCTGATTGAAGAGAGAACTTCCTCCCAGCTATTCCAAACTTGAAGCTCAGGGAAAAAAGCTCGACCAGACTGCTTACAGGCACTCTCAACAATATTTTCCCACCGTTTTTTTTTAGCGGTAGAAACCGCCTCTTTAACCGACCGCTCGGAAGGGAAAAAGTTAAGTTCGGTTACCCCAATCTCGGTTAGCTTTTCAACCAGCCAATCCATCCTTTTGGGACTTTTTAGTAGGGACTGAAAAACACCTAACCGAAAAAAAGGTTGTCCCTGGTTCAACCAGCGCTCCACTTTTACCTGAACTCGACCTCCCAACCAGGCAAGCACTTCACCGGCATAAAGGTTGCCCCGACCGTCACTTAGCTGAATTTCCTCCCCCAATCCTACCCGTTCCACCAAAAGATGCCGGCTCTCTTTTCTTCCCAAAACTACAACCCGACCTTCTTCCAATTTGGGATAGAAGAAAAATCGGCTCATCCTTACCTTTATCCTTCTGGATGGGTAAAAGCTTCCTTCAAGCGGCCAAAAATAGTACCGTTGCCATTTCCTCTTCGGCCAGTGGCCTCTCCTTTTCCTGAGGAAGAAGAGCGCTCAATTTCCCATAACTTTTCCAGCAATTCCCTATGTTCAGCCGAAAGACGACGAGGAACTGATAACCTCAACTTTATCAACTGGTCTCCCCTGGCACCAGTTTGCGGATCAGGCAGCCCCCTTCCTTTGAGGCGAAGAACCGATTCGCTTTCGGTGCCCGGTGGAACACGAACCATCTCCGACCCAGTAAGGGTAGGAACTTCCACCTCGTCTCCCAAAACTAACTGCGGGTATGAAAGTTCAAACTCACACCAAAGATCTCTACCTTTTCTCTTCAAAACCGGATGCGGTTTTACTTTAAGATAAAGGTAAAGGTCTCCAGGTGGGCCACCATTGGGACTTGCTTCTCCTTCACCATTTACCCGCAAACGATAGCCAGTATCCACCCCCGCTGGAATTTTAACCTTCAAATTCTGCTTTTTTCTTACTTTGCCCGTTCCTCGACAAGTAGAACAGGTATCAGAAGGTATCCAGCCTCGCCCTCCACAATAAGTACAAGGGCGAGCGGTAACAATTGATCCAAAAAAGGAGGTTTGGGTATGACGGACCTCGCCGCTTCCACCGCAATGGGGACAACTTTTCTTACTCGAGCCACCAATGCCACCACACTCAGGACAAATTTCATCCCGCTCAAACCTAACTTCTTTTTCTACCCCAAAAGCAGCTTCTTCGAAATCTAAAGTAACTTCTAAACTAATATCTGACCCTTTAGTTCGCTGGGCCTGTCTTCTACCCCGACGAGTGGTGCGGGAACCAGTGCCAAAAAACATATCAAAAATATCACCAAACCCAGTGAAATCCCCAAAAGGATCGAAATCTTGGCCCCAATTACCGGCACCTCCACCGGAGCGTTGATCGAAAGCAGCATGACCAAATCGATCGTAAGCAGACCTCTTTTCTTCGTTAGAAAGTACCTGATAAGCCTCATTAATTTCTTTAAATTTATCAGCCGCTGCCCGATCGCCTGAATTTACATCCGGATGATATTGTCGAGCTAACCGGCGGTAAGCTCGCTTTATTTCTTCCTGGGTAGCCCCCTTACCCACTCCCAGCACTTCATAGTAATCTCTTTTCATGAGCTACCAACCACCTCTAATTCAACTTTAGCTAAGTCATACATAATCTATTTTATTATACGCCTCCAAACAAAAAGAAAAAAATGGAGCTTTCATTAAACAACAGCAACCCCATTTTCTTAATTAAAACAACAACATTTTATCAGGAGAGAGTGGAATTTTCCACCCTCTCCTTTTAGATTTGCTAATTACTTCTGATCGTCATCTACTACTTTGTAATCGGCGTCAACCACGTTATCTCCCTCTTGACCGGCTGAACTTCCTCCCCCAGCTTCACCGCTGGTTGTTCCGCCTTGAGCACCGGCCTCGCCAGCATTTTTCTGATAAAGTTCCTGCGCCATGGTATGAGATGCATTTTGCAATTCTTCCATCTTGCGCCGGATATCGGACAAGTCGCTTCCTTTGAGGGATTCCTTCAAGGAATTCAAAGCCCCTTCTACTTGAGATTTGGTAGAATCCGTTAGTTCGTTACCCGACTCCCGCAATGTCTTTTCTATGTTATATGCTAAGTTATCCGCTTCGTTTCTAAGCTGCACTTCCTCCTGTCTTTTTCGATCCTCGTCGGCATGCAACTCTGCTTCTCTCACCATCCGATCAATATCTTCCTTGCTCAAGCCACTTGAAGCTTTGATGGTGATAGTTTGCTGTTTACCAGTTGCTAAGTCTTTAGCTGAAACGTGTAAAATACCATCGGCATCGATATCAAATTTCACCTCTATCTGAGGTACCCCTCGAGGTGCCGGAGGAATACCAGTTAACTGGAACCGACCCAGGGAGTGGTTGTCCTGAGCCATAGGTCGCTCTCCCTGTAAAACATGAATTTCCACCGTGGTCTGGTTATCAGCGGCAGTGGTAAATACCTGGCTCTTAGAAACAGGGATAGTGGTGTTCCTCTCAATAATTTTGGTAAATACTCCACCTAAGGTTTCTATTCCCAAAGAGAGCGGAGTAACATCCAAAAGCAACACGTCTTTCACTTCACCCTGAAGAACTCCACCCTGGAGAGCGGCCCCCACCGCCACTACCTCATCCGGATTAACTCCTCGTTTGGGCGCTTTTTTAAACACTTCTTCTACTACCTGCTGGACTTTGGGCATACGAGTCATGCCCCCTACCAGGATTACCGCATCAATATCTTCTGGTTTTAAACCGGCGTCTTCCATCGCCCGCTGACAAGGTCCAATTGTCCTTTCAATTAGGTCGCCGGTTAATTGTTCCAGCTTTGCCCGGGTGAGGGTCATCACCAAGTGCTTCGGGCCACTGGCATCAGCAGTAATAAACGGTAAATTAATCTCGGTTTGTAAAGAACTGGATAACTCACACTTAGCCTTTTCGGCGGCTTCTTTCAACCGCTGAAGAGCCATCTGGTCGCCCCGTAGATCAATTCCCTGATCCTTACGGAATTCATCAATAATATAATCCATAACTCGCCGGTCAAAGTCATCTCCACCTAAGAAAGTGTCTCCCGAGGTAGCTTTTACTTCGAATACTCCCTCGCCAATCTCCAAAATAGAGATATCAAAAGTTCCTCCGCCCAAATCGTACACTGCTATTATTTCTTCTTTGCCTTTGCCTAAGCCGTAAGCCAAAGCAGCAGCGGTTGGCTCATTAATAATCCTTTTAACCTCTAAACCAGCAATCTTACCGGCATCTTTGGTCGCCTGACGTTGACTGTCGTTAAAATAAGCCGGCACAGTGATAACTGCTTCGGTGATTTTTTCTCCCAAGTACTCTTCCGCATCTTCCTTTAACTTCCGCAAAATCATAGCTGAAATCTCAGGAGGAGTGTAAACTCGGTCTCCTATCTTAACACAAGCCTCATTGTTTTTACCGGGAACAATTTCATAAGGAAGAACTTTTTTAGCCCGCTCCACCTCCGGGTCATCGAAACGTCTTCCCATCAATCGTTTAATAGAAAAAATGGTATTTTTAGGGTTGGTAATTGCCTGACGTTTAGCCAATTGTCCAACTAAAATTTCTCCATTTTTCGTAAAAGCTACCACTGATGGAGTAAGCCGGGATCCCTCTTTATTGGGAATAATATTAGGCTGTCCGCCTTCCATATGGGCTATAGCTGAATTGGTAGTTCCCAAATCTATTCCTACTATCCTCGCCATATTATCTACCTCCTTTTCAGGCTAATTTATCCTGAGAATTTTTATTTACTTTTACTTGAGCCGCCCGGATCACCTCGTCATGATAAAGGTATCCTTTTCTCAATTCTTCTACCACCTCGTAATCCTCCCGGTCAGGCAATGAAACAACCATCATTGCCTCATGATACTTAGGATCAAATTTTTGACCCACGGCCTCAATCGGCCGAACTCCCTCTTTTTCTAAAACGCCAAGGAACTTTTTATAAATCAGCTCTACTCCCTGAACAAATGGAGGATCGACTTCTTTTTTTCTGCTCTCTTCGAGAGCCTTCTCCAGGTCATCCAGGATAGGCAAAAGTTCAAGAATTAAACCCTTATTAGCTTTTTTAACAAAGTTCTGCCGATAAACCATTTCTCGCTTACGAAAGTTATCAAAATCGGCTTTTACTTTCTTCAAGCTATTTAAGTAATTTTGAGCCTCTTCTTCCTTGAACCTTACTTTTTCTCTCTCATCTTCTAAACTTTTCCTCAATTCTTCCAATTCTGCTTCTACGTTTTCAATTAACTTTTCTTCGCTTTCTGCTTTGAGGCTCTGTTTTTCCTCTTCAGAATCTTCCAAAAATCGTTCTTTCTCTTCCACCATGCATTCTCACCACCTTTCCTAACCGGTCTTCCAATTCTGCCAATTTTTAGACCATCTTTTACCTTTTAAACTATAACAATTTAATCATCAACTGTTCCTTTTGTCAAGTAAGGTCAAAAATTAAAATACCAAATTCGGGGTCAGGTCTTCCAATATAACAATAAGGGGGGAACCCCCATGCTGCTTGGTACACCAGATGACAATGAAAACAGAATTTTCTCCCTTGGAGAGAGAAGAAATCCGTTTTGGATGCCCGATTACTAATTTCGGGCATGACAGAAAAGGAATATAACGCAGAGAAAACTGAGGGAATGTATCCCCTTCCTCAGTTGTTTCCTTCGCCTTTTTCTCCCAGCTGTTTGAGCAAATCCACCGTTTCTCTTAGTTTTGTATCAACCAAATAATTCACACTTCCCGGCTCAAAAGTGCCATCTTCTAACTGAGCTCCGGCCGGTAATCCGGTCAAAATTTCAAGCGCCTGGTCAACCGAGGACACCTGATAAATATGGAATTCGCCTGTTTCCACCGCTTTTACCACTTCTTCTTCCAACATTAGGTTGGGAACATTACTGCTTGGGATAATTACCCCTTGCTTACCGGTCAAGCCCCGTGCCTGACAAACACGGAAGAAACCTTCAATTTTTTGGTTCACTCCACCAATAGCCTGCACTTCTCCCTTTTGATTAATGGAACCGGTAATAGCTATATCCTGCCGGAGTGGGACTCCACTAATGCTGGATAAAACTGCACAGGTTTCAGCCAAAGAAGCGCTATCCCCTTCCACTCCCTGATAAGACTGTTCAAAACAAATACTGGCCGAAATAGAAAGAGGTTTATTCTGGGCATATCTATAACCCAAGTATCCTCCTAAAATCAAAACCCCTTTATCATGAATCTTACCACTCAACTTAGATTCCCGTTCTATATTAACTACCCCTTGTTTTCCCAAAAAAGTACGGGCAGTAATCCGAGACGGTCGGCCAAAGCTAAAATCCCCCAAATCATATACCGCCAGACCATTAACCTGACCGGTTACCAATCCATCAGTATCGATCAGAAACACATCTTCCTGGATAAGTTCCTCGATTCTATCTCGGATTAAACTTGTTCTCTTTATCTTCTCGTCTACCGCTTTTTTCACATGAGAGCTGTTGATCAAAGAGGCGTTCTCTTGCCGAGCCCAGTAGTCAGCCTCTACAAGTAGATCCCGAATCAGACCAAAACGGGAAGAAAGCTTTTTCTTGTGGGATACCAAGCGGGAAGCATATTCTAACGTTTTAGCCACTCCCGTTCGATCAAAGGCCAAAAGAGAGTTTTCCTGACAACAATTTTTAACAAAGCAGGCAAATGACTGGATTACCTGATCGTCTTTATTCAGCTGGTAATCAAACTCCACCTTTACCTTGAAAAGGTCGGGAAAATCGTCATCAAAAAGAGTAAGCAACTGGTAAAAATTCTCTTCTCCCACTATCACCACTTTGGTTTGCAAGGGAAGAGGATCCGGGCGGAGGCCCTGAGGAACGATTAAACCGTAATGTTCGAAGGGATCTTCCAGTTTAATTTCTTGGTTTTTAAGAGCCCGCTTCAAACCATCCCACACCCCAGGATTAGTAATCAAATCACGGAAATACAAAATAATATATCCTCCGTTAGCCCGGTGAAGAGAACCTGCTTTTAACATGGTATGATCGCTAAAATATGCCCCCATAAAAGCTTTTCTTTCAATTTTTCCAAACAGGTTATTCCAGTTAGGATGGGTCTCCACCACTATCGGTGGATCTTCAATAGAAGAATTATCCACAAACACATTTACTTTAAATGGAAGAAAGGGGTCCTGCAAACGCTGATAAGAAACTAAGGCCGGAGGTGGAGAGGCCGAAGCACTCTCTTGCGAATCACGGAAAATATGAAGATAGGATAAGGTAAAATCCTTCAATTTTTGAAGAAAGTCCACCACCTCTGGAAAATCCGCATAATCTTGCAACAGTTCCCGGAAAAAAGGAGAAATAGCAAACTCGGCTACTTTTTTATCCAATTCAGCTATTCTATTTTTAAGTTCCGCTTCCAACCGGTGAATCACTTCAAAAGCCTGATTAATCTCCTGCAACAGTTTTTGTCTGGTTTGCTCGATTTTTTCTTTTTCCTCGTCACTCAAGGCTAAGTATTGTTCCTGAGTCATGGGTTTACCTTGTACCAAGGGGACTAATATCGGCCCCATTGAGGTCATACGAAAAGCAAACCCTTCTTCCAAAGCTCTCCGCTCTAATTGTTGAATAATTGCTCTGTGCTGACGTTGATGTTCATCTAATAAGATTTGTCGCTGATTCTTATAGTCATCACTGGCAAAGGTTTTAGGAATAACATCTCGCAAATCTTTCAATAGTTTTTCCATTTTTTGGGAAAAAACCTTGCCTTTCCCCCGGGGGAGGGCTAAAACCTTAGGCTGATCAGGACTATCAAAATTGAAATGATAGCACCAATCATGAATTTCAAAAGCCTCGCCTTCCTCTTTTTTCTGTTTGATAAATTCCTTAATCCGCTGGTGGATAGCGCTAACCCGACCACTTCTGGAAGGACCGGTAACAAAAAGATTGTATCCGGTCCGATTCATCTGCAGCCCAAAATCAATGGAACTGAGTGCTCGCTCTTGACCAATAAAGCCCTCTAAGGAAGCAATTTCATCAACACATTGAAAGGGGAAAAGGTTGGGGTCACAAAACCAGCGTAGATCTTTTGCGGAAAGCCGGTACTGAGTTAAATCAACTTTTCCATCCATTATCTCTCTCCTTTGTTAAACCGGAAAAGGTAAAAAAGCAGCTTAAATTTTTTCTACAGTTCTTGATAAATGGCTTTAACCTTTTCTAAATTTTCTAATTCTTGAACCATCTTTTCTATATCTTCATTTTTTTGGGCTAATTCAATGATAATAATTCCCTCATCATCTTCTGCACATTCTGAGGAAAATTCATGAATCCCCAAGCGAGTTTTAATGGCACAACCATACTTGGAAAGAATTTCCTGAACCCGCAAAGCATTTTTGGGTCGATCGCCCACTTTAATTAGCAACAAAGAAGTCACTATCTTCTACCTCCTTTTTGTTTTTTCTAACAAAGCTATTATAAAACAATAATCAGGAAAAAAGGAAGAAATTGTGAGATTACAAATTTTCTTGGAGCGGGAAACGGGACTCGAACCCGCGACACCCAGCTTGGAAGGCTGGCGCTCTACCACCTGAGCTATTCCCGCTCTGCTTATCAAAAGGATTATAGCACATCCTCCCCATCCGTCAAGAATCTGGGCTCTTTAAATTTGTTTTTGTGCTTCCTCAATAAAGGCCAATATGTTTGAAAGTGGAACATCCCCTTCCACATCGTGAGCCGGGCCAAAGATATAACCCCCTGAGCGTCCCATGTCTATCAGGCGTCTTGTCTCCTGAATTACGTCTTGAGTAGTGCCGTAGGGAAGAGTCCGTTGAGTGGAAAGTCCGCCATGAAAACTCAAGCGGCTTCGGTATTTTTCTATTAATTGGAAAATATCCATGACTTCCGGTTGAAAAGGATTAAAACAATCCAGGCCTATTTCGATCAAATCATCAAACAGCTCATCTACGTCACCACAAGAATGGATAAATACGTACTTGCCTTCTCGTTTAACGCTTCCATACATTCGGCACAACTCTGGATAAATAAACTCTTTCCACAGTTTTGGTCCCATCTGCAATCCCCGCTGCTGCCCCCAGTCATCACCAAAGTATACAGCATCTATATCGTACTTCATGGCTTCCTTTAACTGAGCAATATTGTAATCAGCTATAGCATGAAAAAGCTGGTGCACAAAATCAGGATGGTCATAGAAATCCATCATCAACTGCTCCATACCCCTCAAAGTCCAGGCCCGCTCGTACAGAGAGAAACCAATTTGGAACACGCGAAACCTATCCAGATAACGCCGAATCTTTTCCGGTATGTCTTGAAAAAACCGAGGGTCTCGAGGATCGGGAAACTGATACCCCTGCAAGCTTGGTTGTGATAATACCGGTTTTTGGACATTACCAATATCTTTATCTATGCTCCGGTCCCAGACCACCCCAAAAACATCTCGCACTAAATCCGGTCCCACCTCCTCGAAAAACCCGATATCGCTTCCCAGTTTCAAAAGATGGTTACCAACAAAGTTTTCTAATTCCTCTTTGGAATTAATTTGATAACCAGAGCTATTGTAATAAGCAATAAGTTCGTCTGCTGCTTCTTTGGTAAAACCAAAAGACCAGGGAACATAAGGCGGTTTTTGGTGGTTAAGCACGGTTTTTATTACTTGACGTTTCGTCATGATACAATCCCCTTTCTGTTTTTATCCATCACTTTTGGCATTCTTGCTTGAGCTTCGATGGCCAAATTTATGCTCAATGGGTGGTGATCTTTATCGCTCCCAACAGGCTGTCAGTTTTAAGCCCAATATTTCAAATAAATTCCAAGCTAAAGTATAAGAAAAATCCCCCTAACAAAGCTAAAACAGTACTCAACAAGGTACCCACCAGATAATACTCGGCAAACGATTTATCATTTAATTCCTGATATCTCGCCAGCGACTTAGCCATTAACACAAAAGCCACTCCCGCAACCGCTTCATACAGGATAAAAGTTAAGATAATAATTCGCTCTAAAATGCCAATATACATTCCCATTCCCGCTATTTCCTGTTTGCTTACCCCAAAGGGTAAGGAATGCATAAACTTTCTCATAAATATTGCCCCCCCAAAAGCCACATAAAGGTATATGTTGGCCACCACAACCAGCGGAACCAATTTTGCGTTCCAAAAATAAGTTTCAGACATCCCGGAGTAAAAGCCAACTAAAGAAAAACGGGGAAGCTGATCCAACCACCACCAGGCTATCAGGATAAAAGCTATGTGCACTAATTGATCCAAAACAAAACCAAGAGGGTTGCTATCTATTTTTTCTGCAGAAGTGATACAATAACCAACCACATCCACTATTAAATGGGTTAAGGAAAGGAACAGGATAACCACTGCTACCGGCCAAGAAAGAAAGGGGTGTAAAAATATTATCAAAGCTGCCAAAATCGATATAAAATGAAAAAAATACCCCCGAGGTCGGCCTGCTTTCTTAGCTTCTACCATTTTCCGGCTTTGGAAGATAAAATCAACTATACCGTGAGAAAAAAACAATAAGCCGAGCACTAACCATCGATTGACATCCCCCATCTTACTCTCCTCTCCTTAAGAGCCAGACCCAAAATTAGAGATTATCAGTTCTTGAATATGATTTTCTGCTTGCAGAAAAACGCCCCACCGAGCTGCTCGACAACGCTTGGCCACATTCTGCATACGTACCTTTAAAACCTGAGCCGCTTTTAAATAAGTTCCCATTTTCTCATAACTATGAATAGCCTCCCACTGAGGTTCGGTCCATCGACTGCTTATGGCATCCATCAAAGCTAAAATCACGTTTAAGTTGCGATCAAAATCTTTTTTTGCTGAGGAAAAGGCAGTTCGAGGCTGTCGATAAGACTGAATCCCTTCCAGCGCTTCCCGTGCCCGATGGAAAGCGCTTCCATCCATGTTCCAGGGATTATCGCGATCTAAGCTGGTGGTTATATCTCCAATCCCTATCCCCACCCTCACCTGAGCAGGTCGCAAATAAAAGCGTAAATGTCTAACTACAGGAACCCACTCGGCGGGAGGAAAAACCACTCCCTGGATTTCATCCCCCCGGAACAAACAGAATTTAGAAGTAATAACGGTCTCATCTGCCAAATTTAACTCTTCGAGCGCTTCAAGCAATCTTTCCCGGTTCAAACCCCGGTTTCTCAATTTTCGGGAACCAACTATATCGGCAGTCAAAACGGCAAATTTACTTTCGTTTTGGAGCATAAAAACAACCTCTTTTTTCACCCAAATAAAGGTTATATTCAAATTTCACCTTTTAAAAGGTGAAATAACTATCTCCCCTTTTTCCAGTACCGGTCAACTTTCTGTTTATTAATTATCCCACACTCGCTTCTCTTTTTCATCATAAAGGTAGACCCTCATGCTACATGATACATTAGATAACAATGAAAACCTAATCCTCTCCCTCAGAGAGAAGAGAAAACCGTCTCAGATACCCGATTACTAATTTCGGGCATGACGAAAAAGAGGGACAACGTAGAAAAGTAAGGTTTGAAGGGATAAAAAACCATCTGCCTATTCATAAATCTAAAATTTAATATTTTTTGGTTCGTTTGCCGAAAAATTGAGCAAATTAAAGGGATACAAAGAAACTGTGGTAAGGTTTAGCTGGGAGAAATAAACGAGCCCGGCAGCCTTAACAGGTTTTTTTAGAGAGAGGGTGGGGAAAACGCACTTCTGGTGAGCCGTGAAGGATTCGAACCTTCGACACCCGGATTAAAAGTCCGGTGCTCTACCAACTGAGCTAACGGCCCACCTGCTAACTCTGAAAATATATTATAAATCGTCTCTTCTGTCAACAACTTAATTGTAGCCATGTTAAGATTCGGAGAGAAGTTTCCTCTCTCGACCAAGGCCAATTAGCCTGCCAAAAAGGGGAGTCTCAACTGTAATTGCCCCATAAGGACACATTTCCTGACAACAAAAACACCTTATACAAGAATGATAGCGGTGACGTGGAACATCTTTTTTGTTTTTCCAGTCTAATGATTTAGGACGTGAAGGGCAAATATCTACACATACCCCACACTTCTGACAAAGATTTCCATTTATAGCTGGCCGAGGAAGGACTATTCCTCGAGCCACTTTAAAAAGAGGATTAGAACGATTTTCTACCAGCGGACCTCTCTCCACTTTAAAATTGGGGTGGAAAAAGAGGCTAAAATCATCACCTACCAACTCAATTTTTTCCTTTTGCCAGAACCCCAGTTCTCCTTTTTCTCCCTCTACACAAGTTGGAACTTTTTGAGGTTCAAGGTCAATCACCCGAGATAAAGTTGCATCCAACGCCACCGGATCCATTCCCAAAGCCAGAAGGCCAAGTTCAATCGGACGGCCAGCCCGTGGACCGTTACCCTCCATCGCCACAATGGCATCTACTATAAAAAAATGGGGACGCAACAGGCGGGTTAAATCCACCAACATTCGGGAAAAATGATAGGTATCAGGTAATTGAAAGTGAAATTCACTTTTGAGCAAACCCGGAACACAACCAAATTGATTTTTTATCGCCCCAGTAACCCGAGTCAAACCGTGAGTTTTCCACTTGGGCAAACTCAAAATAGCATCATAGGCTAAAACTCCTCGAGCAATCGAAAAAGATTTTTGCTGCATTCCATCTGGAAAGGGAACCAACTTATGGCTTTGAAAATCGGCCAAAGAAAGACCTAATTTTTTAGCAATATCTTCATAACCTGCCTTTTGAGCAGCTCGTTGAGCAGAACCAAAACCAGGGGAATCACCAAAACCAACTGCCTGCCCTCGCTCCACAAGGAGTTCGGCCACTGCCTGCAGAAGATGGGGATGGGTATTAACCGCTTTCTTAGGATTTTCTCCTACCAATAAATTAGGTTTTAACAAAACACTCTCTTGAGAGGAAAAAATCCCCTCCCAACCACCAAAAAACCTCACTCCTCGAGAAATCGCTTTTTTGAGGGTTTCCACTCTATAATCAGGGCAAGCAACCAGGGCCACTTTTGATTTCATGTTTTCCAGTATATCAGGGAAAAGCCATTTTTACTACCGCCTTTAACCAAGTTGCAGATTTTTAGCAGGAAATTCTCTCTGTTTATAGTATAATTACCTTGTAAGCAGCCCACGGCGTTAGATAAAAGAAGAAAAAGACTTGCTGAGGATAAAATACGCACTCAGTGCTTGCGGCACTGGAAAAACGAAAAACTGAAAGGATAGACCACTATTGTTTCTCTAAGATTATATTGAATTTTGTTTTCATTGTTATCTGGTGTTACGAAGCAGCATGGGGGTCTGTCCTGTAAACGGCAATAAGGGGGAGTACCCCCTTAAACCCCCCGAAAAGATAAAAGATTAAAAAGACAAATACTTACTGAGGAAGAAAGACACTTCCTCAGTAATGGGGGCGCTGCCCCCCTTAAACCCCCCGAAAAGATAAAAGATTAAAAAATAAAAGATAAAGACTGAAGAAACGAAAAGCTGAAAGGATAGACCACTATTGTTTCTCTAAGATTATATTGAATTTTGTTTTCATTGTTATCTGGTGTTACGAAGCAGCATGGGGGTCTATCCTTATCTATCAGTCTTTTAATCTGGGTTGCCCGAAAACAAGAAACTCCAAAAGAAAAGGCCTAATATAGGCTAATTTCTGGAATTTATATTGCAACTTGAGTTAAAATGTTTAAGTGGAAGGAGATAGGTTAGTTATGAAATCAAAGACCAAAGATTGGGTTTTCCAAGGGCTCCTCATTGCTTTAGGAGTGGTATTGACCCGGTTTGCCAGTATCAGGATAAATATAGGAGGAGTGGAAGGAATCCGCATCGGTTTAGGAACCTTACCGATTCTGATAGCTGGTTTTATGTTCGGTCCTCTTCCCGGAACTCTAGTAGGAGCATTAACCGATATAATCGGCTATCTGCTAAGCCCGATGGGAGGGCCATACTTTCCTCACTTTACTTTAACCACTGCTCTTAGAGGAACTATCGCCGGTCTGTTTGCTTACTCTCGCCGGCCTCTTTCTCCTAAAACCAAAATCCTTTCTGCCATCCTGATTGCAGAAATAGGGGTAGGCCTTTTCCTTACCCCTTACTTTCTGCACACTATTTTTGGGATTCCCTGGAAAATTCTCCTTCTCCCCCGTTTAGTGGCTACCCCCATCCAGATAGCTATCTACACCTACACTATCCTCCTATTAAATCATACCCCTCTGTTTACAATCTCATTGGCCAACTATCAAGAAAAAAATCTTTCCTAAAAAATTTGAAGGATAGGCCGGAGCCTATCCTTCAAATTCAGAGTATGACTTCTCTTCCGAGGAAGAATCAAAATCGGATTCTTGATACTCTCCTGTACTTTCCATGAGTTCTTCCAGGTTTATTTCTTCACTCTCTTCCATCTCTTTCTGAGGAGAAGGTGCTCCTTCAGTCGAGATTTTAATTTTCCGATATTTTCCAAATCCAGTCCCGGCCGGAACGATTTTCCCAATAATCACGTTTTCCTTAAGGCCTACCAATTCATCAACTTTTCCTTTAATGGCTGCATCCGCTAACACGTGGGTGGTCTGCTGGAAAGAAGCCGCCGAGAGGAAGCTCTCCACCGCCAAAGAAGATTTGGTAATTCCCAATACCACCGGTCGACCGGTAGCCGGATGTTTCAAACCAGGCAGGTAAATCACTTCTTGCACCAGGGTTTGAGTTATCTTTTCACTTTCCGGCTCCCGTAAAACTAATAAATCAAGGTTATCTTCTGCCAATTTGACCACTAAATCTCTATCCAGAACAGTCCCCGCTTTTACCAGCGTTTCTTCATTATCGCCGAAGCGAATATCCTGGGCTGCTATCTTACCCACCACTTCTTGCTCTAAAAGCTCACTGGTTCGTCCTTCGATCGAGAAGAAACGACCATTGGCCAAAGGTATCTCCTTTACTCCTTCAGCCACCAATCGTCTGGCCACACTTCTACTTATGGTTTGACCGGCCTGAATAATGGGTTCCCCAGTCTGAGGACTATTAATATCTGCTGCTACCTCTTGCCCCAGTATTTCCTCTCTTAGGGTGCGTACTAAGCTTTCTTTGATAGAAAACAGTTGAATATTTTTCCACATCGCTACCCGGTCTATTCCCCGATCTTCCAAAAGCTCTAAGTCTTCCTGGCTTAACCTGGTATTAGCCGGCAGCAGCACTTCATTCGTTTCTGGGTCTACCACTTCTTCAGCTAAAATGGCCCCTTTAAGTCTCTCCCAGGTCGATTTGTCTCTGACTTTTAAGGCTAAAGGACCTAAATCAGAAATGATATCCAAATGATAGTCGTCTAATTCCACTCCCGGCTTAATCAAAGTTTTTCCTTCAGAATCGGTTATTTTTTCAATGCAAACTTTGCCATCTAATCCATTCCTAAGGTTTCTATAACCTCTTAACACCAGAATAATTTGCTCATCTCTCTTTACGAGGAATGGACGGCAGTCGGTGGACAAGATAGTATCAATAGCCTTATCCTCCAGAGATTCTCGGGATAGCAAAATTGCATCCCCGTTCCCATCATAAACATCCTCTAACAGGTAACAGTTGCTCAATAGCTGTTGAGTTTTCTCAGCCAAAGCTTTATTTTCTTCCGCTATTCGGTTATTCTCCTTTTGAAAATCCTCCAAGTAAACCAATTCTCCCGATAAGAGATCGGTGTCTCCTGTGTTTTCTACCATTATCTTGTTTAAACGAGCAATCTGTCGAACAATTACCTCGATATGCTTGTCATTAATATTAACTCCCTGGGATATATACACCGACTGAATTTCCCGAACCAGGTATTCCTGAACTTCTCGAATACCTTTAATCCGTAAAATGTCTTTGGGGTCAATCGGGCCCAACGTCAGGCGGTCGCCGGCTTTCACTTCTTCTCCTTCGGTGACACAAATTCGAATATCCTGGGGAACCAAATAGCTTTTAACCGTCTGATCTGGTTCTTCTTCACTGGGGTGGACAAAAATTTTCCTCCGGTTACCCACTAACTCAATTTTTTCTACCACTCCGTCTACATCGGAAAGCACAGCTGCTTTTTTGGGTCGTCTTGCTTCAAACAGTTGTTCTACCCGGGGTAAACCCTGGGTAATATCTTCACCGGTAACCCTAATACCTCCGGTGTGGAAGGTTCTCATGGTTAGCTGAGTACCCGGCTCACCAATAGACTGAGCAGCTACTACCCCTACTGCTTCTCCTATATCCACCAGATTGCCGGTAGCCAGGTTTCTACCATAACATTTAGCACAAACGCCATACCTCGTCTGGCAAGTAAGTGGAGACCTGACCCAAGCTTCCCGGATACCTCGGGTAACTAAATCATTAGCTACTTCATCGTCTATTTCTTCCCCAGCTCTCACTATTACTTCTCCGGTCTCTGAATCAACTATATTTCTAAGTGCAATCCTACCAACCACTCTTTCTGGAAAAGATTCAACAATGTTCTTATTTTCATCGATTAAATCCCCAATTAGAATACCGTCGGTAGTTCCACAGTCCTCTTCTCGAACAATAATATCTTGCGCCACATCTACCAAGCGGCGGGTCAAATAACCAGATTTAGCAGTTCGCAAAGCAGTATCAGCCAATCCTTTCCGGGCACCATGGGTAGAAATAAAATACTCAAGCACATTCAGACCTTCTCGAAAATTAGCCTTGATTGGGTATTCAATGATTCGACCAGATGGGTCTGCCATCAAACCCCTCATTCCGGCTAATTGGCTAATCTGCCTCACGCTTCCTCTGGCTCCAGAACTAGCCATCATATCAACTGGGTTAAAGGCTTCCAAACCCCGAAGTATAGCATCAGCAACTTCATTAGAAGCATCGGTCCAGACATCGATTACCTTTTGTTCTCTTTCTTCGGCAGTTATCAACCCTTCATTATAATGAGCGTTGATTTCCTCTACCCGGCGGGCAGCTTCGTCAATAATGCTCTCTTTTTCAGCCGGTACTTCTAAGTCCAACACCCCAACGGTAGAGCCAGATCGTGTAGCATAATCAAAGCCGGTTTCCTTGATCCGATCGAGCAGCTCCACCGTGGCACCGTTACCAAACTTACGGTAACAAAGGGCTACTATTTGCGATAAAAGTTTTTTGTTCACCGGTTCATTGTAGTAAGGCATCCCTTCCGGCAAAAGTTGGTTAAAAATAAGTCGGCCAACAGTAGTAACTTCCACCTCCGGGTGTTTATCTTTTAAAGCTTTAATCTCCAGTGGTTGATGAAGGTCAATTTGCCCCAGGTCATACATTAAAATTGCTTCTTCTTGATCAACAAATTTCCTGGGAGTTTCCCCCTCTGACTGGGTAGACATTAAAGTTAAATAATAGCATCCCAAGACCATATCCTGGGTGGGCACCGTAATTGGCCCACCATTAGCCGGGGATAAAACATTGTTAGCTGAAAGCATAATGATCTGCGATTCAGCCTGGGCCTCAGCCGAAAGAGGAACGTGAACCGCCATTTGGTCACCATCAAAATCAGCATTAAAGGCGGTACAAACTAAAGGGTGAAGCTGAATAGCGTTACCTTCCACCAAAACCGGCTGGAAAGCCTGAATACTCAAACGATGCAAGGTAGGGGCTCGGTTAAGTAAAATCGGGTGTTCGGCGATAACTTCCTCCAAAACTTCCCACACCTCATCCTTTGCCTTTTCCACCATTCTTTTGGCACTTTTTATATTATGAGCATAACCCCGGTCCACCAATCTTTTCATGATGAAGGGTTTAAACAGCTCAAGCGCCATCTTTTTGGGCAAGCCACACTGATAAAATTTAAGCTGAGGGCCAGACACAATAACCGATCTGCCTGAATAGTCCACTCTTTTACCCAGGAGGTTCTGACGGAAACGGCCCTTTTTACCCCGAAGCATATCGCTTAAAGATTTGAGCGGTCTGTTGCCAGGACCTAAAACAGCTCGACCCCGACGTCCGTTATCAAACAAAGCATCCACCGCTTCTTGCAGCATTCGTTTCTCATTTTTGACAATAATATCTGGTGCACCCAGCTGCAACAACCTCTTCAATCGATTGTTTCGGTTTATCACCCGTCGGTAAAGATCGTTAAGGTCAGAGGTGGCAAACCTGCCTCCATCCAGCTGAACCATCGGTCTTAGGTCAGGAGGAAGAACCGGAATAGCTTCCAAAATCATCCATTCTGGCTTGTTATTAGATTTACAAAAAGCTTCTACCACCTGTAAACGCTTGATCAGTTTTTTGGCTTTCTGGCCTGAAGCTTCCCGCAACTCTTTTCTCAGTTCCCGAGCTAATTGAAATACATCGATAGCTTGAAGAATCTCCTTAATCGCCTCTGCCCCTACTCCAGCCTTGAAATCGGGATCGTAATTGGAAAGAAGTTGAGCCTCGGTTTCCAAAATCATTTGCGCTTTTTTGAGGCCAGTTTTGCCCGGATTAACTACAATATAGCAAGGTTCCTCTACTGTTTCCGATAAAACTACCTCCTCAAAGAGATCGCCAAAAACCTCTCGCAACTGGTTAATTTCTGATTCTGCCAGCTCGTCATCTCTTTGATAAGGAAAAACTTGAATATCCACTACTTCGAATTCATCTTCATCCACTTGTTCTACAGTAAAACTTTCTTTAAATTTAAGCCGGTATCTGGCATATTCTTTCTGATTCAACCTGTCTCCCACGCTGAAAGGCAGTTCCTTTACTCCCATTAATCGATAGGCCAACTCAGCCCGAAAATGAGAATCGTATTTAGAATAGATTTGGTACTCAGTCTCTCGAATAGTAGTGTATTCTTCCAAACTGGTAGAACCAGGATCAACCACCTTATAACAATCTTCTCTTTTTCTACCTGAAGCAAAATACAACACTTTCTCTAAGTTCTTTGGTAAAATTCCCAAAAGAAGAGCCATCTTACTTGGTATGCTCTTAAAATACCAGATATGGGAAACTGGAGCAGCCAGTTCAATGTGCCCTAACCGCTCTCTTCTAACTGCAGAGCGGGTTATTTCCACTCCACACCTATCGCACACTACTCCTTTATTTCTAATCCGCTTATATTTTCCACAATAGCATTCCCAATCTTTAGTTGGCCCAAATATTTTTTCGCAAAAAAGGCCATCTTTTTCCGGCTTAAGCGTTCGATAATTAATAGTTTCCGGTTTTTTCACTTCACCCCGGGACCATTGTCTGATCTGGTCCGGAGAGGCTAAATTAATCTGAATGGCACCAAGGTCATTAACGTCTACCAAAGAGACCTTCCCCCTTTCCTACTTTTTCTCTCGACCCTGTATATTAACTCCCAAGCTTGGTATCTCATCATCGGCACTTTCTATTTCTTCCAAAGAAACTTCCTTTCTCTTGGAATCAAAGACATTAACATCCAAGCCCAAACTCTGCAGTTCCTTCACCAATACCTTAAAAGATTCGGGAACAGAAGGTTTTAAAACATTCTGTCCTTTAACTATTGCCTCATAAGCCTTAACTCGCCCCACTATATCATCCGACTTAACGGTCAACATCTCTTGCAAAGTAAAGGCCGAACCATATCCTTCAAGTGCCCAAACTTCCATCTCTCCAAACCGCTGCCCTCCAAACTGTGCTTTACCACCCAGAGGCTGCTGAGTCACCAGAGAGTAAGGGCCGGTTGAACGAGCGTGAATTTTAGTCTCCACCAAGTGGGCCAATTTCATTACATAAATATAGCCTACGGTAACCTCATTATCAAAAGGTTCACCTGTCCGGCCATCAAAAAGAACCGTCTTCCCATGGGGTAATAGATGAAAATCAGGAGAAATTCTATCATCAAATAAATCTTCTGGAGCGTTGTTCGATTTATCCGCTGTAAGCTGATGAGTTCTCAAGGATTCGATAATTTCCGATTCCAGAGCTCCATCAAAAGCAGGACTGGCTACAAAGGTTTTCTCTTTGTTGGCTACCCATCCCAGGTGAGTTTCCAAGACTTGACCGATATTCATCCGAGAAGGTACCCCCAGGGGGTTAAGAACAATATCTATTGGTGTCCCATCCGGTAGATAGGGCATATCTTCTTCCGGGATGATACGAGCAATAACCCCCTTGTTACCATGACGACCGGCTATTTTATCCCCCACAGTAATCTGTCGCTTTTGAGCCACGTACACCTTTACTAACCGGCTTACCCCGGGAGCTAATTCATCCCCGTCTTCTCGAGAAAACAATTTCACATCTATTACTTTCCCATATTCACCATGAGGCACCCTCAAAGAGGTATCCCGTACTTCTCGCGCTTTCTCTCCAAAAATTGCCCGCAATAATCTTTCTTCCGGAGTAAGTTCCGTCTCCCCTTTAGGAGTAACCTTTCCCACTAAAATATCACCGGAGTTTACTTCTGCTCCAATGCGAATTATCCCCTCATCATCTAAGTCGCGCAGCATATCCTCACCCAGGTTAGGGATATCGCGGGTAATTTCTTCCGGTCCCAATTTGGTGTCCCTGGCTTCCAGTTCATACTCCTCAATGTGAATAGAGGTAAAGAGGTCTTCTTTCACCAGTCTTTGACTAACCAAGATAGCGTCCTCGAAGTTCTCTCCTCCCCAGGGCATAAAAGCCGCTAAAACATTCCTCCCCAGGGATATCTCCCCTAACTGAGTGCAGGGACCATCGGCAATTACCTGCCCTTTTTCAACCAAATCTCCTTTTCTGACAATCGGTTTTTGGTTAACGCAAGTGCTCTGGTTTGACCTACGAAACTTATCCAGTTCATAAACATCAAGTGACCCGTCTTCGGCTTCTACCTCGATAGTCAATGCATCAACCTTCCTCACTCGGCCATCCCGCTTAGCCACTATGGTTGAGCCTGAATCCTGAGCTACTTTGTACTCTATCCCGGTACCAATGTAGGGTGGTTGAGAAAAAAGTAAAGGCACCGCTTGCCTTTGCATATTGGTTCCCATCAAAGCCCGATTAGCGTCGTCATGCTCTAAAAAAGGAATAAGGGCAGCCGAAGCACCGATAATTTGCTGAGGAGAAACGTCAATAAAATCGATTTTTTCTGGTGGAACCTCCACTATATTCCCTCGAAAACGAGCCGGTACTCGTTCCTCAGCAATCATACCATTGGAGTCAATCGGGATATCAGAGGGAGCAACGTGATAGCGATCTTCATTGTCAGCGGTAAGATATTTGATCTCATCTACTACCTTTCCGTCCACCACCCTCCGGTAAGGCGTCTCAATAAACCCATATTCATTCGTTTTGGCATAAGTGCACAAAGAGGTTATAAGACCAATATTAGGTCCTTCTGGAGTTTCGATCGGACACATCCTTCCATAGTGAGTGTAGTGAACATCTCTTACTTCAAATCCGGCCCTTTCCCGCGAAAGACCACCAGGGCCAAGCGCACTTAATCTTCGTTTATGGGTAAGTTCAGAAAGAGGATTAACCTGGTCCATAAACTGAGAAAGAGGGCTACTTCCTAAAAACTCCCTAATCGCTGCCACCACCGGTCTAACATTAATCAAACTCTGAGGGGTGGCCGATTCAATATCGGGTTGGATAGTCATTCTTTCTCTGATGACTTTTTCCACTCTCAAAAGCCCAATCCGGAATTGATTTTGTAACAGTTCTCCTACCGGTTTAGCCCGACGATTGCCTAAGTGATCAATGTCATCGTCGTATCCCACTCCATCTACCAAATTTATAAGATAACGCAACCCTCCTACCACATCTTGTGGGGTTAGGGTTCGCTCTTTTTTAACCCAAACGTCTTCAATTCCATAAGATTGAAGTTCTCGAATGGTTTCGAGAGTCAATGGGCTATCTTTTTCAACTAAAATTTCCCCGGTATCTGGATTAACCACTCGTTGACTCAGAATCGCACCTTCCAAGGATTCCAAAAGCGGCATCAGCGTGTCTTCCCGCTCTATAAAAACTTTTACCGGAAGACCTTCTTCGTTAAAAACTTTAATATATTCAATCGGGTATCTATAGTTCAACTCCTCTATCGTCTGCGCTAATTTGCGATTAATCTTATCATCTGCTCGGGCGACAATTTGGTAGCGGTCAGCAGTCAACTCTTCTACCAAGGAAGCATCCCTTATCACTTCATTAGTCTCTAAATCTATAACTATATCTTCAGCTAAAGAAGGCTCCTCAACTTTTACCACTCTTTCTTCCAGCTTCAACTTACCGTTTATTTTGTAGCGACCCACTTCTCCTAAATCGTAATGACGGGGATCAAAGAAAAGATAAGAGATGAAGTTCCGGGTATTTTCTTCGGTAGGGGGTTCACTCGGCCTCATCCGCCGAAAAATTTCCATAACTGCTTCCCGAACATCGGCCGAGGGGTCTTTATCCAGAGTTTGCTTAACCAAAGGATGATAATCGAAAAGGTTGAGTATTTCTTCGTCGCTGGCATACCCTAACGCCCTTACCAAAGTCATCGCGTTAATTTTTCTTCGCTTATCGACCCGAACAAAAATAACATCACTTGGATCAGTCCCAAACTCAAGCCAGGCTCCCCGATTGGGAATTATTTTGAACCCGTATTCTGACTTCCCAACAGGGGTAATTTCTTTAGAAAAGAAAAGCCCTGGAGACCTAACTAACTGGGTTACCACTACCCTTTCTGCCCCGTTAACCACAAAAGTTCCTCTTTCGGTCATAAGCGGGATATCACCCA
This sequence comes from Candidatus Atribacteria bacterium, assembly GCA_030156825.1. Taxonomy (GTDB): domain Bacteria; phylum Atribacterota; class Atribacteria; order Atribacterales; family JASGLU01; genus JASGLU01. The sequence goes on from JASGLU010000014.1 coordinate 28,129, forward strand.
TGTAAACATCCTGATCTTTAATTTCGTTGTTCTCCCGATTGATAAGTCTAATTCTGGCATAAAGAGGAACAGAATAAGTTCTTCCTTTTTCCCGGCATTCCCGAACCGACAAAACCGGCTCCTCTAAACGATATTCTAAAAACTCCAAGACCAACTTGCCGGTAAAATCTTGAATGGGAAATACCTCCAAAAAAACCTCCTGCAAGCCTTGCCTCTTTCTGTTTTCGGGAGGAACAGTTCTCTGGAGAAACCATTCAAAAGAGTTTTTCTGAACCTCAATAAAATCAGGCAATTCCAAAAAAGAGGGAATTTTAGCAAAATTGTGCCTTTTGATATATTCAAAACCCACAAATCACACCACCTTTGGGGGAAATTAAAGCCTCAAACTAAAAATAAATTTCGAACTACCAGCGGGTTAATAAACGTCATGGTTTTTCCTGTCTTGACGTCATAGAATAAATTTTGGATAAAAGAAGATATGGGAAAAATCAAACTTGAGCCGCAATAAATCAATGCCGACTTACTTTTCCGGGAAAAATCTATTTCAAGAAGGATCGATCTAACCACTCCTAAAAACTCTTGTTTTTCAGGAAACGTCCCCTGCCTCCTGAAGTTTGCCTTTAAACGAAAACGGGCAAGTCAATATTATATATCCTTATTTAAGGAGTGTCAATAAGGTATTCTCACTTTTACAAAAATTACCCAAAAACTTTTTTCTACACTTTGCAAACTTACAAAACAGAACTTATAACCTTTTCGTTTATTACTTATTCCCAGTAACTTTTTTAGTTTCCTCCCCTGCCGCCCCCCAAAAAAAACCTAACCCCTCCGTTCAGGAGGGGCATCGACCAGATGATTTTAGTTTTTCTAACCGGGATAAGGCAAAAATAACTGCCAACCTTTCCCAACCAAATATCATCTTCAAGCTCTTTTTCTAATCATAGAATGCATGGCAATTGAAATGACAATAATCAAACCGTATATCAGTTGCGTCCAAAAACCGGTCATTCCCATAGCAATGATACCTGCTTCTAAAATACCGATAATGATTGCCCCAATAAAAGTTCCAAAAATAGTTCCTACTCCACCTTCTACCGGAGTCCCACCCAAAAAAACTGCTGCAATAGTTTTAAGCATATATCCTTGTCCCAAAGTGGGCCAAAAATAAACTACTTCCAAGCTGGCCATAACTCCTGCCAAAGCAGAGAAAAGACCCATTAAGGTAAAAACTATTATCTTTATTCTATCTACGTTTATACCCATTACCCGGGCGCTGTGGGGGTTATCGCCAGTAAAATAAATATGAGCCCCCACCCGGTGTCGATTGAGAAGTAACCACAATAAAACGGCTACTATTACCGCCCAAATAGCTTGAACCGGAAAACCACCGGCAATTCTCCCCACAAAAATGTGATATAGAGGGCTCTCTTTGGTGGGAACCAGGGTTTTTCCCATTCCTCCACTTAAAACCTGGGTAAGACCTGCCCAGAAAAATTGAGTTCCAATAGTGGTTACCAATGAAGGCAGATGCAATTTTGCAATTAAAAGACCATTGGTTAAACCCGCTCCTAACCCTACCAGCAAAGTAATCAAAAGAGCAACGGATACACTGCCAGTAAGGTGAAACATATGGGCAAAAACAAAACCCGAAAAACCCATAATAGAAGGAAAAGACAGATCCATTTCCCCACAGATGACAACCAAGGTAAGCGAAAGAGCCATAATCGCGGTAAAAGGAACAGTAGACATAAAAGAAAGATATATCCGAGGAGAAAGAAAAGTTTGAGGACTGCCAATAGTAAACAATATCAGAATGCCTATCAGTACGAAGAACACACCGAACTGAGCGCGGTTCTCCTGGATTAAACTTTGAGCCATTATTTACCCCCCTGATTTCTAAGCTGTACCAGCTTCTGTTTTAATTTCACCGGTTTTTATCTTAATCAACTCTTAGAGAGAGCCCCTCGAAGATAGGGGCTCTCTCTAAGATTAAGGCATGCGGGATTGGAGGTCCTCCCCTTCATTACAAGTTGCGACATCCGGAGGAGAAGTTTCTCCTCCGTTTAATTTACCAGTTTGTGCCACCAGATAAAGTTTATTAACCAGTTCTTCCAAGGAAATTTCTGCTTTTTCAAATTCTCCCATTATCTGACCACGGTCTAAAATGACTATTCGATCAGCTACTGGATAGACGTGATAAATGTTGTGAGTGATAAAAATAGCCGATTTTCCCCTGTTTTTAATTTCCTCCACAAAACCCAATACTTTCTGGGTTTCAGATAGAGAAAGACCGGTGGTAGGTTCATCTAAGATTATGAGATCAGCCTCAAAATGAAGGGCTCGAGCAATAGCCACTCCTTGTCTTTCTCCACCAGACAGAGTACCAACTACCGAATTGGGAGAAAGAGCTTCAGAAGTAAAACCCATATATTGCCTCATTATTTTTTCGGTTTCTTCTATTTCGCGGGCGATATCGATAAGTCCTGCCTTGTTTACTATCTCTCTTCCCATAAAGATGTTACGCCAAAGAGTGTGCTGCTCACACAGAGCCCGCTCCTGAAAGACGGTTTCGATTCCAATCTGACGAGCCCGGGCTACTGAGTAGTTCTCCAGTTTGTTGCCCTTCCAATATATTTCTCCTTCGGTCGGTTGGTGAACTCCGGTCAGAATTTTAATCAGGGTGGATTTACCTGCTCCATTATCCCCCAAAAGGCCTACTATCTCATTGTTACCAACCTGGAAGTTTACACCCCTTAGAACCTTTACCCGCCCAAAAGACTTACAGATATTTACCATAGATACCAAAGAATCAGCGGTGGCTACATTCAATTAACGTATTCCCTCCTCTACTAAAGGAGCAATTTCTTCCACATTACCAGCGTGAACCAAACCCGATCCGGTATCAATATGGAGTCCAGCAAATTTATACTTGATACTCAGACAAAGCTGAAGTACCGGCAGATATCCTTGGAGGTACTGTTGCTGGTCAAGCACTAAATCGGTATATCCACTGCGAATAGCATCTAAAGTGGCAGCTGAGAGGTCAAAACCCGCTCCCACTACGTCGTCCGGACCAAGGCCAGCCGCTTTGAAGAAAGTACCCATAGTAGCGGTCAAAGCACCATGATCGGTAACTACTAATTTAACATCGGGATTAGCTGAAACATAGCCAGTAAAAATCGGCACTCCCAGAGGAGCGTCGGCATTAACTTCAGGAGAAATTTCCAAATAATCTACTACCAACCCTGCCTCTTCCAGAGCATCGATTACTCCTTTAGTTCGCAGACCTCGAGTAGGTTGGGAAAGTAAACCCCAAACCATGGCCCGATCTCCTTCTTTCAGGTCAAACATCTCTACTGCACCTTTACCTAACATATACCCGGAAGGATAAAGTTCCTGTCCAACATAGCCAAACCCTTGGGCTTTGTATTTTTCCTCAGCCCGGGGAAGGGTGGTATTTTGCGAGGTTACAATAATCCCTCTTTCAAAAGCCTCATCAATATGGACCTCTAAAGCATCGTCTCCCGGATGTCCCATAATAGCAATTCCATCGACATCGGAGGCCACTGCTTCCTTAAATTGGGTAACCATTCTTTCTGGATCCCAACCAGAAAAAACATACTCTACCGTACATCCAAAATCTGCTTCTGCTGCTTTTGCTCCCTGATAAACTACACTAGCAAACGGGCCACCCGGAGGGCCACCGCAGAAGAAACGAATCTTGATCCCCTCAAAGTGCTTACCTTGAGCCAGAGCTAAACCGCTACTCAAAAGAAGCATGGCTACTAACAAAAAGATTCCGACCAGGAAAGTCCTCGATCTCATTTTCACTTGAAAAACCTCCTTTTTAATCAAACTCAATCAAAAATTAATCTTTACCACCGATACCGCTAATCCTCACAATTGCCTAACCTATTATATATCTTTTAACTCTCGCCTCCCTTCTTAAAATATTGGTATTTAGTTTATTGTACCTCAAACTTGGATAGGATAATAACCTTTTTCTTTAACTGTGGTTAAAAAAGTAAAAAAATTTTCTAAAGGAGTATCTAACTGTACATGATGGGTGGGAGAAATAATGAACCCCCCGCCCGGTGCTATCAGTTTTAACCTTTCCAAAACCTCCTTTTTCACCTCTTCTTTACTGCCGAAAGGAAGAGTATGCTGCTCATCGATGGTTCCCCAGAAAGAGAGGTTTTTGCCATAGTGTTCTTTCAAGAAAACCGGATCCATGGCCCGGGGTTGCACAGGGTTCAAAACATCAATTCCTATTTCTGCCAATTCCTCTACAATCGGGTAAATATTGCCATCACTGTGGTAAGCAATTTTCAGGTCGGGATTTATTTTTTTCAGCTCCCGACAGATAGTAGCCATCCGGGGCTTTAGGTATTTTCGCCAAAGTAAAGGAGAAATAAGCATTCCTTTCTGCGACCCGACATCGTCTCCCAACCAGATGCCATCTGCCCCCATCTTTACCAGTCTCTTTGCTGCCTCCAGATGAAAACGAAAGGGAATATCCAGGATATAGTTAGCTTTTTCTTCGTCTTCTATCATATCCACCAGTAATTGGCTCATTCCTCGTAAATACCAGGAAGCCTCAAAAATAGTGCATACCGTAACTCCCAGGATAAAATATTCTCCACCATATTGTTCCATTACTCCTTCAAAAGGAGTGTAAAATTCTTCTCGGTAAGGATCGGGAGGCAGATATTGATAAAGTTGTCGGTCATCAGCCAAGGGGTGCTCGGCGATTTCCGTATAGTGACCTTTACCAAAGGGGGTTTCATATTCTACCTGACGCCATTTTATTCCCCAATCACAGATGTATTCTTTCTCTTCAGAAGCATAGAAAGAGTTACCGATACCCACTGCATACTGGATTATATCTAACTTCAGAGCCTCTTCTAAGTCGTGAACTTCCCCTCCATGGGGGTTAGTGGGCCGGATAGGCAAACCCAGATGTTTTCGAAGGCGTTGGGCAAACTCAGGAGTAAAACTGGCTGTAACTGGTACTCGGTCTGGTTCTTGATGATTAAGAGCAATCTTTACTCTTTCCTTAGAATTCATCTTTTCCTCCCAGATTCCCCCCTCCTTTCAGAGGGGGGAATTTTAATTTACTCTTCTACCAAAAATTTGTAAATAGTTAGTGTAGAATAAACTTCACCCGGTCTTAAAACCGTGGAGGGAAAATCAGGATTATTGGGAGAATCAGGATAGTGCTGAGTTTCCAAGCAAAAGCCGGAATATTGTCCATAAAGTTTTCCCTCTTTCCCTCGAGTGTTTACCCAATTTCCAGTGTAAAGTTGGACTCCAGGTTCAGTGGTGTAAACTTCCATCACCCGGCCAGTGCTTGCTTCTTTAGCTCGAGCAGCTAAGGCTAAATCTCCACTTTGGTTATCGAGCACAAAGTTATGGTCATAACCCTTGAAAGGATCATCACCCTCTTTTCGAAGCAACTGCTCAATACGCTCGCCTATTTTGTGGGGAGTGGTAAAATCGAGAGGAGTGCCCGCTACCGGAGCAATTCCTGTAGGGATAAGGGTATCATCAGCCGGAGTATAGTTATCAGCCACAACCATCAGTTCATGGTCTAAGATATCGCCTGAGCCTTCCCCAGCAAGGTTGAAATAACTATGATTGGTTAAATTAACCACTGTAGGTTTATCGGTAGTGGCTAAATATTTTATCTTCAGCTCGTTATCGTTGGTTAAGGTAAAAGTAACGCTTACCTGCAAATTGCCCGGGTATCCCTCTTCTCCATCGTGGCTCAAATATTTAAACCGGACAGCTGGACCTTCAGGAGTCTTCATAGGAATAGCTTTAAATATCCGGTCTTTAAAGCCTTTTAGGCCTCCATGCAAATGGTTGGGACCATTGTTCTGCACCAGGGTATAAGTTTTTCCCTCCAAAGTGAATTGTCCACCGGCAATTCGATTACCATAGCGCCCAATGGTAGCACCAAAATAGGGGTTGTAGGGATCGGGTTTCTCGTAATCAGATATGCTATCGAAACCTAACACTACGTCATCCAGATTGCCTTCCTTGTCCGGAACGTACAGGGCTACTACAGTAGCTCCATAGTTGGTCAATTGCACCATAACCCCATTGTCGTTGCTCAGGGTATACAAATCAATCGGTGCACCCTCGGTAGTGGTCCCCCAGGGGATTTTTTCGACCTCCCCTGCTATCGCTACCGACAATCCTAACATTACTACTAAAATCACTAAACTACTAACAACTTTTTTCATCAACTCAAACATCCTCCTTTTAGCGTTTAATTTAAGATTTACCACTTAAAAACTCAATTATACGCTGTCTGCTTATCGCCTCCTTAAAAACCCGGCTTAGCTTGAACCAACTGGCTATCAGTTAGTCTCCCCTCTTTTTCAAACAACTGAGAGCTCAAAAAAGAGGCCCGGGCTATTTCTTGTTCAAAATGTAAAAAACTCTCATCCAAGTTTTCAGCGAAAATCGGAATAACCGGCAGGAAAAAGCTTTTTTCAGAAAAAGCTTGTTTAAAAAGTAAAAATCGAGCAAGAAAAACCAAAGCTAAATATCCTTGCCAGTAAGGGGCTTGAAAAATACAGCAGTCAATCAACCCTTCTTTAATATAGGGAACCCATTCAGAGGACAAGTCGTTGCCTACTACCACTATCTCTTTTTTCCCTTTTTCTCGTAAAGCTCTTCCTACTCCCAGGTTACCAAAAGCAGTAGAAACAAAAATCCCACACAGTTTCTTTTCTTCCAAAAGTTTATCTTTAGTCAGCCGATAGGCTTCCTCGTCATCTTTTACTTCCACCACCCTCGAAACATCTAAGGGTAGATGCTTTTTATGAACAAAATCGATCAAGCCCTGCCAGCGGCCAACATGAGAAGGGGCCTGCTTATTACTGGTTAAAATAACAATTTCCCCTTCCCTCCTCCGACAAAGGCACTCAAAAATTTTACCGGCTACCCTACCAGCTCGGTTTAAGTCCTGTCCCACGTAAAAAAGTCTTTTACTTAAAGGAGCATCTACATTGAAAGTAGCTACCGCCACCCGTCGTAAATAAAAAGCGTTAATAAAATAATCAAGCTGGGTCAAATCGGCCGGGACCAGGGCCAAAGCATCTATTTTTTCCTTTTGAAAGATATTTTCTAATAACTGATTTTGTTGCGCCAGATTATGCCCCTCCGTGCGAAAAATTTTCAACTTAATTCCAAAGTTCTGTAACAATTGCTGAGCATCTAAAACTCCCTGTTCAACTTTTTCCCAAAAATAATCATTTCCCGGGAAAATAACCGCTATCTCTTTCGGTTTTGCATCCAACAAATTTGGGTAAAATGATCGGAGGTAACCCATCTCTTGAGCCTTCGCAATCACCTTTTTCTGAAGATGAGAGTTAACTCCCTCTTTTCCATTTAAAGCTCGACTTACGGTAGCAGTTGATACTTGGAGTTCACGTGCTATGTCTTTTATGGTAACTTTCTTTCCCAACTTTTCACCATTTAAGTAATTTTTTCCATAATTTATTTTTCTTCTTAACTAATATCACAACCAAGTAACCTTGTCAAGAAAAAAATTACTTAATTTAATCCACCGAAGGAGGTTTTCCTCAATAAGCATCAGTTTCAACTGCTTATCCCAACCCAAGTTGCAGATTTTTACCAGAAAAGACAAAAAATATAAAAAGATAAATACAACTGAGGAAGGGAAGACACCTTCCTCAATAATGGGGGCTTCGCGCCCCTTACTGTTCTGTTGGATTCTCTTTTAAGGACTGGATGTACTTTTCTTCTTCTTCTGGTCTAACAAATTTCCTTCTTATCCGTTTATCTAACAGCCAAGGCCATTCTTTAGTCTTTTCTTCTAAATCCATCGCCATTACCATTTTAATCCCAACATCTTTGTATTCTTTTTGCTCCATCTGGTTCTACCTCCTGTTTTAGTGGTTAAATTTATCAGGATAGACCCTCATGCCGCCGAGCGGCACCAGATGAATATGAAAACTCCGAGGGTCTATCCTCTCAGTTTTTCGTTTTTTAAGTCTTTGCCTTTTATTTTTAGTCTTTGTCTTTCGGGGGGTTTAAGGGGGACAGCGCCCCCATTACTGAGGAAGTGTTCTTCTTCCTCAGTAAGTATTTATCTTTTTAAGCTTTTTTGTATTTGTTTTATCTTTTCGGGGGGTTTAAGGGGGGCGAAGCCCC
>JASGLU010000076.1 GCA_030156825.1 Candidatus Atribacteria bacterium
GAATCGCCACGCACCGAGGAAGCGCTTTCCTTTCTCGCTTGCTTTTGTCTTTTTGTATTTGTCTTATCTTTTCGGGGGGTTTAAGGGGGGCGAAGCCCCCATTATTGCCGTTTCCAGGGTAGGTATACTATAAAAATAGGAGATTTTTCTGATAAAAACCTGCAACTTAGGTTAAAACTATAAAGACAAAAATTACCGAGGAGTGAAACTCCTTAGTTTAGTTGAAAAAACTTATTTCTCATAGCGAGCAGCAATGGGCATTCTTCTCCCCATACCGAAAGCTTTGTTAGTCACCTTTAGACCAGGGGCAGCCTGCCTCCTTTTATATTCATTACTGTCTACCATATGAGCCACTTTCCTAACCATCTCCTCCGGGTAACCCAGCTGGACAATTTCTTCTAAAGAATAATTTTCATCTATGTAATAGTGAAGTACAGGGTCTAGGAGAGGATAAGGGGGTAAACTGTCTTCATCTTTCTGGTCAGGACGTAACTCGGCCGAGGGGGCTTTTTCCATAATTTCCCGGGGGATAATTTCCCTCTCCCGGTTTACATAGCGAGCTAACTCATAAACCATGGTCTTGGGGACATCAGAAATTACGCTCAATCCTCCACTCATATCGCCATACAAAGTGCAGTAACCCACAGCCAGCTCGCTTTTGTTTCCAGTAGAGAGCAATAAATAACCAAATTTGTTGGAAAGAGCCATCAAAATGTTACCGCGAATACGGGCTTGAAGGTTTTCCTCTGTGATATCTGGAGTGCTATCAGCAAAATGGGTTTGCAAACAATCAAGGTAAGAGTGATAAATGGAAGTAATCGGGATCACTCGAAATTCAATTGCCAGATTATGGGCTAACTTTCGGGAATCTTCCACGCTTCCCGGGGAAGAATAAGGCCCAGGTAGAGAAATTCCCATTACCTTTTCCTTTCCCAGAGCTTCTGCCGCCAAAGAACAGGTTAAAGCTGAATCGATCCCTCCGGAAAGACCCACCAGGACTTGAGAAAAACCACATTTGCGCAAGTAATCTCTAATACCCAAAACTAAAGCCTCATAAACTGATTCTATTTTATCTTGAGGGATATAGGGTTCGGTAGCCACCGGGTGAGTGGTATCTATTGTTCTTACCTCTTCCTGGAAAGGAGTAAAAAGGCTGACCAATTCCCCGTTTTTATCCAGTACCATGCTTCTCCCATCAAATATCAATTCATCATTGCCTCCCACTTGATTAAGGTAAACAAAAGGCAGACAATGACGCCGCACATGATTGCGGAGAAGACGATAACGAATTTCTTCTTTACCCAGGGAAAAGGGAGAAGCAGAAAGGTTAAGAAACAAAGTAGCTCCTTTTTGAGCCAATACTGCTATAGGATCGAAAGTATACATCCTTCCCCGGGGCCAGAGTTCCGGGTCATTCCAGGCATCTTCACAAATGGATATCCCTAAAACTTCATCCTTGAAGGGAATCGGCCGAACCTCCCTCGCCGGCTCAAAATAGCGAGCTTCATCAAAAACATCATAAGTGGGAAGGAGCGATTTATGCTGAACAGCCTGGATTTTGCCCTGGTAAAGGAGTAAGGCAGAGTTGTAAAGATCCCGAATCCCGCCATCTTCTCGCTGGAGAGGTGCACCCAAAAGGATTCCGGTTTTTCCATGTCGTTCCGAAATTTTTCTTAGCTCTTCAATAACCGCTTGCACCCGCTTGATAAACCATGGTTTTTCCAAAAGGTCACGGGGAGGATATCCCGAAAGAAAAAGTTCGGGGAAAACCACCAGGTCTGGCACATCATTTTCTTGAGAGAGAACCTCTATTATTTTTTCTTTATTTCCTTCTATATCCCCTACTGTAGGGTTAAGTTGGGCCATTTTAATCCTCATTTTCTGCACCTCCACCCTTATTTTACTACTTTGCCTATAGACCGTTATGCTGCTTCGCAGCACCAGATGAGGACGGGAATATGAGGGTCTATCTTTTCCCCTCTCCTGGAGCTAATCATGTCCCATAATTTTTCTCTGGACACTGTTATGGTTAACCGCAAAAAACAGCCTACGGCGTTTTCTCTTCTCCGTCATCGCGAGGAGCGAAGCGGCGTGGCGATCTCTCTTTTCATTGAGCCTCAACAAAAACTAGAAAGGCAGCTACATCTGCTAAAAGCTCGGGATTGCCACGTCATACGAAAATATGAGGCTCGCAATGACCGTCTGGAGGGGATTGCCACATCCGGCAAGAACCGCTGTCTTGTGTTTAGACCAGATAGATATGGGTAATGCTAAGCCCCTGGAGGGGGTTTTGAGACTTACTCACCCTCACCTTAATCCTCTCCCGTCAAGGGAGAGGAAATTCTAAAGGCTGAAGTAATCGGTAAGGCGCTCACTCGAGTATTTGGGGAGAAGCCCGAATACTCGAGTGAGACTGAGGGAGACGTTTTTTCTCCCACAGTAGTTTTTTTGTTTTCCTTTTTTGTCTCTAAGTATCCTAATTTTCCGGAAAATTATAACTATGCTTTGGGTTAATTCCCAGGCTCTCCATAATTGACGCTGGGATTTGGTAATCTCTGCGAGGATGTAACTATACTTGCCGGAATAATAAACCTTCCTTTCATAGTTATAATTATAACTATTATTAAAGGGGTTTGCAGGAAAAAATATTGCCACAAAGCAGCTTATTTTCAGCTTTTTAGAGATTCATAGTTATAAAATGCTCGGGAAATCAGGTAAGTATTTAATCTTGCGCCGCAGGCAGTCGAGTGTATTTCTCCCTCAGTAAGTACCTTTAGTTTTTTTTATTCTTTTTATGTTTTTTACTTTTTTGTCCACGCCGTAGGCAATTTTCTTACACCGTAGGTAGTCCGCCGCAAAAGCAGTCTGAATATTTAGAGTTGATAAATTGAGGGTTGGAGAGTCTCACTGAAAGTGGATAAATACGATCTTAACTGGTATGCTGCTTTGTGTGAGCCGATCAAAGTTAGTCTTGTCAGATTAAAAATAAAGACATTTTTTCTTTTTCCACTTGCCAAAAGTTGGGTTAGTGGTTAAAATGTTAATTGCCTTTTGACTTTAATAGAGTTGAAGGGATGCGGGGTCGTGGTGTAGCCTGGCCTAACACGTCAGCCTGTCACGTTGAAGATCGCGGGTTCAAATCCCGTCGACCCCGCCAGTTTATTTTTTAGGGGCCGAGATAGCTCAGGAGGTAGAGCGATGGACTGAAAATCCATGCGTCCCCAGTTCGACTCTGGGTCTCGGCACCATAAGAGCGGAAGTAGCTCAGGGGTAGAGCATCACCTTGCCAAGGTGAGGGCCGCGGGTTCAAATCCCGTCTTCCGCTCCAGTTGTTGGGCGGTATAGCCAAGCGGCTAAGGCAGAGGATTGCAAATCCTTCATTCCCCGGTTCGAGTCCGGGTGCCGCCTCCATAGGTGTTTAGTGTGGGCGGCTAGTTCAGAGGGAGAACGCTTCCTTGACGCGGAAGAGGCCACAGGTTCGAGTCCTGTGTCGCCCACCATGAAGGCTAAAAGCGCCACTCCTTGCGGGGTCGGCGCTTTTTCTTTAGAGTAGAGTAGAAACTGACAAAGGGGGAATATCATGGCTAAAAGACCGATTGCTGCCCGGAATAAACAGGGAGAGCTGCAAGACCTCTCTCAGGTTAAGGAAGAAGAAGTGGAAGACTATATTTCTTTTGAAGAAGAGGAAGGAAAACAAATTTACTGGCATAGTACCGCCCATATCATGGCCCAGGCGGTTAAAAATTTATTTCCCCAGGCTAAACTGGCTATCGGCCCGGCTATTGAGAATGGCTTTTACTACGATTTTGATCTTCCTCGTAGTTTGAACCAGGAAGACTTGAAGACGATAGAAGAAGAAATGAAGAAAGTAATCAAAAAAGATATCCCTTTTGAACGGGTGGAAGTTTCCCGAGAAGAAGCCAGAAAGATTTTTGTAGAAAGAGGGGAGACCTATAAACTGGAATTGCTGGAAGATATTCCAGATGAGGCGGTTTCTCTGTATCGTAATGGAGATTTTGTTGATTTGTGTCGTGGGCCGCATGTCCCCTCTACTGGTTTTATTCGAGCCTTTAAATTACTCAGTGTTGCCGGGGCATACTGGCGAGGAGAGGAGCAAAATCCTATGCTTCAGCGCATTTATGGTATTTCTTTTGATGAAAAACAGGAATTGAGAGAATATTTGGAAAAGTTAGAAGAGGCTAAACGCAGAGACCATCGAAAATTGGGGGCGGAGCTCGATTTATTTAGCTTACACGAGGAAGGGCCAGGTTTCCCCTTTTTCCACCCCAAGGGAATGATGGTGATAAATGCTCTGCTTGACGAGTGGAAGCGGGAACACTTTAAAAGGGGTTATGTAGAGGTTAAAACTCCTATTATGCTGGATAAGTCTTTGTGGGAACGTTCTGGTCATTGGGAACACTATCGGGAAAATATGTATTTTACTAAAATTGAAGAGCGGGAATTTGCTATCAAACCAATGAATTGCCCCGGAGGAATTTTGGTATATCAAAGCCGTCTGCATAGCTACCGGGAACTCCCCCTGCGAATGGCCGAACTGGGATTGGTTCATCGGCATGAACTCTCAGGAGTGCTGCACGGCCTGATGCGGGTTCGCTGTTTTACCCAGGACGATGCTCATATCTATATGGAACCCCATCAGACCAAGGAGGAGATTATTGGAGTTATTGACCTGGCGGATTACTTTTATCGGCTTTTTCAGTTTGAATATGAGGTAGAGCTGAGTACCAGGCCTGATAACTCTATGGGCTCAGATGAGATGTGGCAGATGGCTACCCAGGCCTTGGAAGAGGCTTTAAAGGACAGAGGTCTTTCTTTTAAGCTAAACCCGGGAGAAGGTGCTTTTTATGGTCCTAAGATTGATTTTCATCTTCGGGACTCTCTGGGACGTCGTTGGCAGTGTGGCACTATCCAGCTTGACTTTTCTATGCCAGAAAAATTTGACCTTTACTATATAGCAGAAGACGGTAATAAGCATCGGCCAGTTATGATCCACCGAACGGTGCTGGGAAGTATTGAGCGCTTTTTGGGGATTTTAATTGAACACTTTGCAGGAGCATTTCCCATTTGGTTGGCGCCGGTACAGGTGGTAGTGCTGCCAATTGCCGAGAGACACTTTGATTATGCCAGACAGCTGGTAGATACTATGTTAAAGCGTGGTTTTAAGGTAGAACTTAACAATGAGAAAGCTACTTTGGGAGCTAAAATTAGAAAAGCACAACTGGAAAAGGTCCCCTATTTTTTAGTTGTGGGAGACGCAGAAGAGAAATCTAAAACGGTGAGTGTTAGAAGTAGAAAAGAGGGGAATCTTGGTTCCTTCCCGCTGGAAGAGTTTTTAACCAGTCTGAAGGAAAAAGTGGAAAACAAAGCGATAGATTAAATGGATTGGAGTAAAGCTCATCGAATTTTCTGGGACTCAGAGGTCTGGAGGGAGAAAAGAAGAGACTGTAATTGGGAGAAAAAAGTTCATACCGACCTGGTCTGGCGAGAAATAGAACCTTATCTCCGGCCGGGGAAAAAGGTTTTGGACGCCGGAGCCGGTTACGGGCGATATTCTATTCCCTTGGCGAGAGCGGGCTGCGAAGTAGTCCATCTGGATCTCTCTTCTCAGATGATAAGAAAAGCCCAAACTCAAGCAGAAAAAGAAGGGCTCTTCAATATCCATTTTGTAGAGGGAAAGGTGGAAAACCTCTCCTCTTTTGCCGATTATTCTTTTGATTTAGTTCTTTCCCTGGATGCGCCGGTTTCTTATGCTCACCCCCGGGAGAAAGCAGCGTTATTTGAGCTGGCCCGGGTATCGCGAGAGGCTTTAATAGTTTCAGTGGTTAACCGCTTAGGACAGCTGCCGGTAGCGATAGAGATGGAACTCAAAGTGAGAAAATCGCTGGCTATTTCCTGGGATTTTTTTCGGAAGGGCAACTGGGAACATCCGCAAATTTTTCAAGCCTGGGAAGACCGGCTTTCTTTCTTATCCCGTTTTATTTTTCCTCCTTTTCATGCTTTTATGCCGGAAGAGCTGGTAGATATGTTGTTAGAGGTAAAGTTTAATCCTCGGCGGATAGTAGCCACCGGCACTCTGGCCCGGCTTCTTCCTCGTCGGACTTTGAAAAAAATTGTTAGAGACCGTGTACTTTATCAGGATTTTCTGGAGTTGTCCTCACTTTATGATTCTCAGTTTGAAGTTTTAGGAGTGGGCTCTCGGGTAGCTTCTGGATTGTTGGTGGTGGCAGAAAGAGGGAAAGACAATGGTTAGAAAATGGTGGCGGGTAACCCTTAATTTGCACGAGGAAGAGGAACGAGAGTCTGTTTTGGCTTGGTTTGCCGATAAGAACCCCCAGGGTTTCTGGGAGAAAGAGGGAGGCACCCTGATTGTCTATTTACCGGAGCCGCTTTTGGACCTTCCGCCTTCCCTGGTTGGAGAATGGAGCCAAGAAGAGGAATGGGAAGAAAATTGGGTAAGACGCTGTCAAAAGAACTTTCCGGTAGTTAAAATCAGCCAACGGGTTAGTGTTCGTCCTCCTTGGAGAAAGCCGACAGGGACGGAAGTGGAGGTGGTGATTTATCCGGCTTTGGCTTTTGGCACCGGAGACCATCCTACTACTCGAGGCTGCCTTTGGTTTATAGAAAAATATTTGGCGGCCGGGATGGATTTTTTAGATGTAGGAGCTGGATCAGGAATTTTATCTATTTTAGCTGTGCGGTTGGGAGCAAAAAAAGTGGTGGCTTTAGATATTGACTCCTTGGCGATGGAGGAAATAAAGAGGAATCTCCGATTAAACGCGGTTCCCCTGCATCGAGTGGAACGGATAGAAGGGGATTTAAGTGAATTAGGAGAGAGAAAATTCGATCTGATAGCAGTCAACGTGGGGCTCGGTTTTCAGCTTGAGTCTTTACCTCGTTTAAGAGAAATACTGCAGGATCGGGGATACTTGGTTCTCTCTGGGTTTGAAGCTTCTAATTGCTTTCTTTTGGAAGATAAAGCTCGCTCTCTGGGTTTTTACTTTTGGGATAAAAGGGAAGAGCAAGATTGGATGACAGTAGTATTTCGGAGGTAAATTGTGCTATGATAGAACAAATTGGCAATGAGGCGAGGTGAAGTCATTTTTGAGGGTAGTTTTTATATATTCTGCTAAAGACAAGGGATTATCTCAAATTACTAAATATATGGTGGGGCTCCTGGAGAATGCTGGGCATACGGTAAAGACGATAGAAGTAGAGGATGTTACCTCTCCCATTAGTTTGCGACCGTTCGATTTAATTTTTATTGGAGCGCGAGTGGTGAGCACCTGGGGTGGGAAGATTTCTCAGGAAGTGGTTAATTTTGTTCAGGGGGTTAACGGTATGGAAGGGAAAAGGTCAGTAGCCTATATAAAGCCTGGTTTGTTTAGCACAGATAAAGCCCTCCGACGACTGATGTCCCAGATGGAATCCCGGGGAGCCTTTGTGGTGGATTTTGAAGCGGTAAAAGGAGAGAAAGAAGCGAAACAACTGATTGAAAGACATATTACTAAGTAATTAATAGGAGGTGAAAAGAATGACTGAGTATAAGGAAAAGGAAAGAACAAAAGAGGCTTTTGAAGAAATGTTTTTTGAACCCATAAACCGGGTTTTTGGTCCTTTTATGGACAAGGAAGTAAGAGAGCATGTTACTCGAGCCAGAGTTGAACTGCTGAGAGCTATGAGAGCGGCGATTGATACTGAAATTGATCGGGCAGAAAAGAAAGAAGGAGAAAAGGAAAGTCTGGGTGGAGAATAAAAATTAAAAATTGAAAATTGGTTTAGAGCTTTAGGAAATGGGAGAAGGGAAAAATGATAAAGCAAGTAGTAGTTTTTTGTTTGTTGATATGCTTTATTTTGGGAACGATAGTTCCTTTCGGATGGGCGATTGAGGGCGCTATCGAAGAGGAAGCTACTAAACAAGAGGCCAAAGTGATAAAAGCAATTGAGGTATTGAAAAAAATAGCTTCCCGAGAAGGTCAGAGTGGGGCTTTTGCTGCTCTTTTAGGCCAGGCGCGGGGAATTGTTATTTTTCCTCGACTAACCCAAGTAGGGTTGGGGGTGGGAGTACGCTTCGGAGAGGGTATTATCTTGAGAAGAGACCCGAGCAGCAACCGATGGTACGGCCCTGGATTTTTGGAAATGAGAGCGGCCTCGGTTGGTCCGCAAATTGGAATGCAGGAAGTATCTCTTATTCTTTTGCTCATGAGCGAGCAGGCAGTAAGGGATTTTACACGGGACGAATTCCAGGTAGAAGCGGGTTTAAATATTACTCCTGGTCCTTTGGGGGATGCGCTTAAGGCGGGTTTTGACTTTAGCTCAGATGTATACTCTTATTCCTACAGTGAAGGGCTTTATGCCGGCTTTACCTTGGGCGGTTCCTGGATTGCAGAAGATGACAAAGCCAACCATTATTTCTACCAGAGAGAAATTTCCAATCGGGAAATACTGAGCCGGATGACACCTCAAAATCGCTATGTTTTGGAATTGGTTGAGTTAATCAGGAAGATAAGCCGCTAAAGTTTTTGCCTTAATAGTGGTAATTATTGGTAGAAATATGGCAAGAACCCACCCTTAGTGTAAGTTTTGTTTAGGGTGAGGATAGACGCTCATGCTGCCTGCAGCACCAGATGACAATGAAAACAGAATTCTCTTCCTTGGAGAGAGAGGAGAAAGCCGTTTTGGATGCCCGATTACTAATTTCGGGCATGACGGAAAAGGGATACAATGTAGAAAACTGAGGAAGACGCATTCCCTCCCCAGTTAGTATCTGTTTTTAGTCTTTTAGTTTTCT
>JASGLU010000015.1 GCA_030156825.1 Candidatus Atribacteria bacterium
TAGATTACAAGATAATTTTACTCCTTGAGGGGAAGCTTCCCCTCAAGGAGTAAAAACTTAGGAGGGGGGCAAATGTCTCGCAAAGGTAAATTTTGGAAGACAGAGTCAACTTTTGCTTATTTGTTATTACTACCCGCTTTGGTCTTTCTTATAATTTTCATGTTTTATCCTATCGCTTATGTTTTGCTCATGTCCTTTTTTGAAGTTAACAAATTATCCGAGTTAGTTTCTTTTTCCGGACTGAGCAACTACCGTTATATGTTTGCAAGACCAGAATTTCGGCAAATCATAATCCGCTCTTGCGTTTGGACCGCCCTGGCAGTAGCAGCCAAAACCGCAATCGGTCTTATCATTGCTCTTTTACTAAATGTAGAATTTAGAGGTAGAAAAATTGCTCGAACTTTATTAATCTTACCTTGGGCCAGTTCAGTTCCCATCAGCGCCATGATCTGGCAATGGACTTATAATAACGATTTTGGGCTCTTAAACCATACCCTGCAAACCTTAGGTATCAACCCGCCCATCTGGTTGGCTTACCCCAGATCGGCTTTCTTTGCTTGCCTTTGGGTAGACATCTGGTGCGGGATTCCCTTTATGGCCCTGGTTTTTCTGGCCGGATTACAGGCCATCCCTCAAGAACTATACGAAGCGGCCGAAGTGGATGGAGCAGGTTCTCTGGCTAAATTTCGTTCGGTTACTCTTCCTCTCTTAAGTGGAGTTTTAACTGTTGCCACCTTGCTCTCAACCCTCTGGACTTTTAACGATTTTAACGTTATTTACATCCTTACTACCGGAGGACCCGGCACCTCTACCGACATCTTAATAACCTATATCTATAAGTATGCTTTCCAGTATCTCCGGTTTGGCCCAGCAGCTGCAATGGCAGTGATAACTTTTATTATCTTACTAATTGTAAGTCTTGTTTATGCTCGAACCTACTTCCGAGAAGAAGGAGCGACTTAAAATGAGAAAAAAAAGACTGGGTTACTATTTAGTTTATCCTGCAATTATCTTTATTTTGCTAATTCTTCTTTTTCCTTTTTTAGTAATGATATCCACTGCCTTAAAACCATTAGATGAAGTTTATGCCACTCCTCCCCACTGGATTCCCCAAAACCCTACCTTAGCGAACTTTTCTGATGTCTGGGTCAAGTACCCTTTGGGCAGCTACTTCAAAAACAGTTTAATCGTGGCTGTTGGAACTACCCTAATTAACACTATTCTTTGTATTCCAGCTGCCTATGCTGTTGCTCGGCTAAGGTTTCGGGCTAAAAGCTTTATCATGTATCTCTTCTTAATAGTACAAATGTTCTCTCCTATCATTGTGGTCATATCGCTATTCAAAATTATTGCCCGCTTAGGTTTGCTCGACAATCTGTTATCCCTTATCTTTAGCAATGGAGTTTTTACCTTAGCTTTTGCGATCTGGCTTCTGAGCAGTTATTTTCGTAGTGTTCCCAAAGAAATAGAAGAAGCAGCCCTGATTGACGGATGTTCTCGCTTCCAGTCTATTATACGAGTCCTCATCCCAATAGCAATGCCAGGACTAGTTACCACTATTATTTATACCTTTATTACCGCCTGGAATGAATTTATGTTTGCTCTAACTTTTATTACCTCCATGGATAAAAGGCCTTTGACCTTAGGTCTTTACAACTTTATTGGTCGCTGGACGGTACAATGGCAATATTTGATGGCTGCCGCCATACTGGCCCTTATTCCGGTAGTAATTCTTTTTATGCTTATTGAAAGAGATTTGGTTAAAGGCTTAGCCGGAGGGGCGGTAAAAGGATAACTCTGAAAATCGATTTTAGTAACTCAGAGCCCTAATGCCAAAACTGAAATCAAAGTCCAACTTTTCAAGACCAGGTAATAAATTCGATCTTTTGACCCAAGTTACACCATAAGTTCCAGAAATCAGTCTATATCAGCTCTTTTCTTTTGGGGATTCTCATTTTCGGGTAACACAGATTAAAAGACCTTGAAAGGCTTGCGGATTAAAGAGTTACTAAATAATTATACTATAAAACAGGGTATTGTTCTGGGAAAAATCTGCAAGTTGGGTTGGGTTAAATTGATATTGACAATTTTTTGCTGGTGGAGTAGACTTGGTTAAATTAGTTTGTTCTTAGGTCGAACAAATGAGAGGATTAACCAACAGCCAAATCAACCAGATTCATCAAAAAATGATATTTCGCCTTATTTGGGAAAACGGGCCTATTTCCCGTTCTCAAATTCAAAAGGTTTTGGGGCTTAGTAAATCAACCGTATCGGTTATTACTCGAGGGTTGATCAATAAAAATTTAATTCAGGAGATCGGACAACAAGATTCCCCCTTAGGACGTAAGCCAAAAAATCTCTCTATAAATTACAATTATTTTCATCTCCTCGGCATTCAAATAAAAGATTCGGGAGAAATTGAAGCTGGTTTAGTTAACTTTGGAGGCAAAATTAAAAAGTGGAAAAAAACTAAAATCGCTAACAATTCTTCCCCCCAGGAAGCAGTAAAAGCGGTGAGTATTCTCATAAACCGCTATTTATCAACTCCGCTCCCTCTCCCTATTTTAGGAATTGGAATAGGTGTACCCGGTATCGTAAACCATCAAAAAGGTATTATCGAATATTCGACCCATTTCAACTGGAAAAACTTCCCTTTGAAAAAATTAATTCAGAAAGAAATTGCTCCGGAAATATCTCTAATTGTGGATAACAGAACTATGGCAACTACCTTAGGTGAGGTGTGGTTTGGAGATTCACGGGAAAACAAAAATTTTATCTGCGTAAACTATGGATATGCCATAGGGGCCGGTATTGTAATAGATGGAAAATTATACCGTGGTTCCCCCAACGGCGCTGGAGAAATAGGACAAATTAGAATAGAAACCTTAAACCAAGATCTTGAATTCACCACCAATGTGTCACTCGAATCCCTCAGTTCTTTACCAACGATTATGGAAAGCTTAGGTGAAACCTATGAAGGGGAAAGTAAAGCTGCTCGAAAGTTAAAATCAAATATCAACCATCCCAAAGTGCAGAAATCCTTAAAGCAAGCCTTTGCTAATTTAGGAAAGGTAACCGGTATACTAATAGCTACTCTCGCCCCTGAAAGTATTGTCTTTGCCGGAGCTTTACCTCAAGTTGCCCCTTATATGTTCAGAGAAGAAGTTCAAAAATGGGTTCAAGCAACTACCCTTGAGACAATGTTCAAAAAGGTTTCTCTCAAAATTAGCTCCTTAACCGAAACTAAGGAACTATTGGGAAGTGCCTCTTTGGTTTTAGAAGATTTTTGTAGTCTGAATACCTGAAGGTTGTAATCAAGAACAGGAGGCGATTTTATGGAAAAAATAGGTTTTGGTATCATTGGCGCAGGTTTATGGGGCGAATCTCATGCCCGAATTTACTCCTCTCATCCTCTATCCCAACTTGTAGCAGTATGCGATTTAAATCAGGAAAGAGCTCATCATATTGCACAAAAATATGGAGCCTCACAGTATTACACTGACTATCAAGAAATGCTTCAAAACCCGGATATTAAAGCCGTAAGCATAGTTACTCCCGACTTTGCCCACCGAGAACCATTTATTGCCGCCTGTCAAGCCGGTAAAGATATTTTAATCGAAAAACCTTTAGCCACTACTCACCAGGATCTATTACAAATGAAAAATGTTTATCAACAAACCGGTGTACGAGTGATGGTAGATTTTCATACCCGGTTTAACCCTCCAATAGCCATTGCTCAAGAAAATATTCTTGAAGGTAACCTGGGTCAACTTATTTCCTTTTATTATCGTTTAAATGACGTTATTTCGGTGCCACTCAATATGCTCTCCTGGGCTGCTCAAAGTTCTATTCTTTGGTTCTTAGGCAGCCATGCCATAGATACCCTCCGTTTTTTAGGGGGAAGCGAGGTAAAACGGGTATACTCAGTTTCTCGCTCAGAAGTGCTTGTGAGCAAAGGATTACCCGTGCCAGATATTTACCAGAGCATTTTAGAATTTGAAAATGGGGCAATTGCTACAATAGAAAATAACTGGATTGTCCCCAATACCAACCCTCATTGGAATGATATTAAACTCAATATCTTAGGAACTAAAGGAATGATTAATATGGACTTAACTGGCAACCAAGCCATAGAACGATACCTGGAAGATAAAAGCGACCACCCAGACATTTTAATAATGCCCACTATTCATGGAAAACCAATGGGTTTCGCTCACGAAAGCATCCGAGATTTCATTGAAAAATTAGCTAATGGAGAAAAATTTGTTGCCGACTTTCAGGATGGTTACCAGGTGAGTAAGGTGGTTCTCTCCCTTTTAGCATCAGCCGACGAGAGAATGCCTAAAGAAGTAAAATACGAATAGGGAGGTGAAAAAACTTAAAAACCCATTTTTAATTTTGAAGGTAAAAACATTAAAAGGAGAGTGAATCAAAATTGAGAAAAACATTGATTTTAGCCATTTCCTTAATAACTCTGATAGCTATGACCAGCTTGGCTGGAGCCCAACTTTCTCCCGAGGTAGCCAGCTGGACAGAGATGATCAGAGAAAAATATGAAGGTACAACTATTACCTGTGCTTTTTGTCCCCATCCTGCTACGGATGCAATCCAAGCAATGGAAGACGAGTTTACCCAATTAACTGGAATAAAAGTGAGATGGGATATTATCGAAGAGGGATATTTGCGAAATAAGCTTTTAATTGAGCACGAAGCTAAAACTGGAGTATATGATGTTTTACTGATCGATGCTTTTAATTTAGCTGAATACTCTCCCTCAGGCGTTGCTCTAGACTTAGCTCCTTTTCTTCAAAATTCTGAACTAACTCCTGAATGGTTTGACTGGGAAGATATACTCCCTGCCTATCGGGAAGGCATTGCTCAATATCAAGACACTATCTACGGAGTGCCGGTTGCCGGAGAAACCCGTTATGTTGGTTATCGGGAAGATTTACTCGAAGAATATGGAAAAACACCTCCTGAAACCTTAGACGATTTTTTAAATTTAGCTAAGTTCTTCAACGGCAAAGAAGAAAATCTATATGGAATTGCTATGAGAGCTCAAAAAGGAGTCCATTTTGGTTCCGGTTGGATGACTTTGATGTATTCTTTGGGAGCTCAATTTCTTGATCAACAAACCTGGGAAGTAACGGTTGATCACCCTAATACTATTGAATCTTTAGAATACTTTGTTGAACTTTTGAAACAAGGTCCTCCAGATATTGCTGTATATACTCATGAAGAAGCGGTATCCGCTTTTGCCTCCGGAAGAACTGCTATGTGGCTCGATGCTACCGCCCTCACTCCCTGGATTATTGACCCCACTAAGTCTTTAATCGCCGATAAAGTAAATTTTGTTCCACCTCCGGCTGGACCTGCCGGGGCCTATGGTGCTTTAGCTGGTTGGAACATGGGTATTTCCAGTGACTCAGACAAAAAAGAAGCAGCCTGGGCTTTTATCGTGTGGGCAACTAGTAAATACAATGCTAAAACCTATGTAAAAAATGGTGGTACTCCTGTCCGAGAGTCAGTATACCAAGACCCAGAATTAATAGAAGAAAATTGGACTTTCCCCATTCAACTCGCTTCTTTAGACCGCGCTTATAATTTAGTTAAAGAAGGCATAAGTTGGATACCACCCCATCCAAACTTTATGAAGGTATTAGAAGTTGTTGGTGATTACGGGGCCGACGTACTAACTGGACGAATGACTGCCGAAGAAGCTATGCGAGAAGCTCAAAAAGAGGTAGAAAAAATAATGGCTGATTAAATCAAGGGGGGGTACCCCCCCTTGATTTAATCAGAAAGGATAATATAAATCATGAAAAACAGAAAAAAAGAGCATTTATATTTTATTTTGCCCGGTGTTTTAACCTTACTTCTAATTGTCATCTTTCCGACTATTTTTCTTTGGTACATTAGCTTTACTGACTACGAGCTTTCGGCAGGATGGGAAAACCGAAGAATGGTAGGTTTTGAAAATTATACTTATCTCTTGACCAGAGACAAGGATTTCTGGTATTCAACAGGAATAAGTATTTTCTTTATGATTTTTACCGTAGGAGTAGAATTTATTCTTGGTTTAGCTACCGCCCTTCTCTTTAACCGTCAAATAAGGGGTAAACGATTGTGGATGTCTTTTCTGATGATACCCATGGTCATCACCCCTACTATCATCTCTTTGATCTGGAAGTTAATGTTAAATACCGAATACGGGGTCCTAAATTATATCTTATCCCTCTTTTCTATTTCAAAAATCAACTGGTTAGGCTATGAAAATGCTTTATGGTCAGTTATGATGGTTGATATTTGGGAATGGACTCCTTTTATGGCTCTTATATTATATGCCGGGCTTCAAGCGCTTCCCCAAGAACCCTACGAGGCGGCTACCGTGGATGGGGCTTCTTCTTTCCAAATCTTTCATTACTTAACCTTACCCCTACTAAAACCCATAATAGTAATTGCTCTTCTCCTCCGTTCCATCGATTCTCTAAAAACTTTTGATATTGTGTATGGTTTAACCCAGGGTGGACCAGGTAATGCCACTGAACTCTTAAGTTTGCATATCTATCGGTTAGGTTTTAAACACACCGGATGGATCGGAAGGGCTTCGTCCAATGCCGTAATTTTACTTTTGCTCATTACCCTTCTTGTGACAATTCTTTTGAGAAGTATGCGACAAACCAATGAGGGGGAGACTTAATGTTAACCAACTTCAATAAAAAAAGAACTATCAATTTCTTTTTAAATCTCTTAATGATTTTGGTAGTATTAGCAGCGGTATTCCCTTTTTTCTGGATGGTCATGACCTCTTTAAAAACCAGAGCTCAAACTATCGATCCTTCAATTTGGATATTTAAACCAACTTTAGAAAATTATCAGGCAGTTTTTGAAAAAAGAGACCTTTCGCTATACATAAAAAATAGCTTTATAATTGTGAGCTTAACTACCGTAATATCAGTATTTCTTGGAACCCTAACTGCCTATGGATTAGCTAGATATAAATTTTCTCACAAAGAAGATTTAGCATTTTGGATATTATCTCTTCGGATGTTACCACCTATGGCAGTAGTCATTCCTTTTTTCCTGTTAGGTCGTTTTATCGGATTACTCGATACCCATTTACTTCTCATCGTCGTCTATTTCAGCTTTAATATCCCCTTTACCGTATGGATGATGAGAGGCTTTATTGAAGACATTCCTCTCGAGTTAGAAGAGGCAGCTTGGGTCGATGGTTGTTCTCGACTTCAAGCTATTATGAAAGTTGTCTTTCCTTTAGTTATCCCAGGAATTGCTGCTACTGCTATTTTCTGCGTTATTCAATCCTGGAATGAGTTTGCCTTGGCTTTTTTCCTAAGTAGCTTTAATGCTCGTACTGTTCCCACTACTGTCACCTTTTTTCTTTCGGTAATTGGGGTACTATGGGGAGAAATGGCTGCGGTAGGTGTTGTAGCTACTGTTCCAGTTTTAGTTTTCGCTTTCATCGTCCAAAAATACTTAGTCCGTGGTCTAACTTTTGGAGCAATAAAAAGTTGACAGTCTTAACCTAATTTGGACAAAGGTTACCTTTGAAGGAAAAAATGTTAAAATAACTTTAATTATTAATAAAGGAGGGGTTTTTAATGAACAAAACTTTAGCCATCTTTGGAGGGGATCCAGTTAATCAAGAACCTTTTCCTCAGTGGCCTTCCTTTTCGGAAAAGACCAAAAAAGAAGCGCTAAGTCCTCTACAAAATGGTTTGGTAAATTATTGGACTGGCTCGAGAGGAATAGAATTCGAAGAAAAATGGGCCAAATACTGTGGTTGCCAATTTGGAGTTTCTACCACTAATGGTACTTCAGCTCTACACACCGCTTTAGCCGCTTGCGATATTGGTCCGGGAGATGAAGTAATCGTTCCTTCCTATTCTTTCATCGCCTCTTCTTTTTGCGTATTGCAAGCTGGAGCTATTCCGATTTTTGCCGATGTTCGACCGGATACTCACACTATCGACCCCCAAGATATTAAACGTAAAATTACTCCCCGTACTCGAGCTATTATCCCGGTTCATTTATATGGTATTCCCTGCGATATGGATGCCATTATGGAAATTGCCCAAGCTCATAATTTATACGTAATTGAAGACGCAGCTCAATCTCATGGTAGTGAATTCAAAGGGGAAAAAGTGGGTAGTATCGGTCATGTGGGGTGTTTTAGCTTCTGCCAATCCAAACATTTTACTACCGGAGGCGAAGGCGGATGTTTGGTTACCAATAACGAGAACATTGCCTGGAAAGCTCGTTCCTTCAGAGATCATGGATACGACGTAAAAGAGCGGCTTAGATTGTTAGAAATGGAAAAGAAACTTTTCTACATTCATGAACGAGTAGGTTTTAACTATCGATTAACCGAAATCCAATCTATCATCGGCTTGAGTGAATTGGATAGATTCGACAGCTGGAACAAGCCGCGAAGAATAAAAATTGGGGAAAAATTGCTCCACGCCTTTCAAAATCACCCTGGCATCTTATATCTTCCGCCCCACAAAAAAGAAGAAAAATACATTTCCTTCTGGCTCTTCCCTATAGTGCTTGATACCGAAAAGATCAGTTGTTCTATAAAAGATTTCTGGCAAGCCATTGAGCGGGAAGGAGTGCCGGTATCCCCTGTTTTATGGCCTCAAATGTATAAAGAAAAGGCTTATTTAGAACACAATGGTTTTGGAAAAACCAAGTTTCCCTTTCGTTCTCAAGAATATACCAATCCAGAGTCGGTAGAATACCAAAAAGTGTTCTGTCAAAACGCAGCCTGGTTGGAAGAGCGAACCTTTTCTTTTCCCTGTCACCCAGTATACGAGGACCTTCACGTTGACCTCATGATAGAAGCTTTTCAAAAAGTTTACAACTACTATAAAAAATAACTACCTAATCACGGGGGAAAGCGGAAAATAAAAAGGAAAGAGGTGTTTCTGATTGACTATCAAATGGGGAGTAATCGGCGCTGGAGGGATTGCCAGACGGCGTACTATCCCGGAAGTTATTCAATACGCTCAAAATAGTGTTATTAAGGCTGTTATGGACCCTAACCCCCAAAGTTTAGCCGAAATTCAGAAAGAATTTAACTTGGAAGCAGCCTTTACCACTTTAGAAGAGATTTTGAAAGAAGATTTAGATGCGGTATACATTGCCTCCCCTGTATTTGCCCATTTCGAACAAGCTGTTCAGTCTCTGCAAGCGGGAAAAAACGTTTTGTGTGAAAAGCCTCTATCTCTTAGTATTAGAGAGGGAGAGGAAATGGCTGAAATCGCCGAAAAAAAGAAGCTTAAGTTAGGGATAGCCTTTATGATGAGGTTTAACGTCTACCATCAAAAAATCAAAACCTTAATTGATGACCATCAGTTAGGAAAAATAGTAGCTGCTCGAGCCCAACTCACTTGCTGGTATCCTCCTATTCAAAACGCCTGGCGGCAGATACCTCAGCTTTCAGGAGGAGGGGCCCTGGCTGACATGGGGTGTCACTGCTTGGACTTGCTTGAATATTTCCTGGGTAATATCACTGCTACTGTGGGATTTTTAGATACCACCGTTCACCCTTATCAGGTAGAAGACACTGCTAATGTGATTTTAAAGTTTGAAAGCGAAGCACAGGCAATGGTAGATAACTATTTTAACGTTCCCGATAAAGCCGCCAACAATCTGCTTGAAATATATGGCACCAAAGGGGCTATTTTAACCAAAAACACCATAGGCCAAGACCCAGGAGGCACTATGTGGCTTTACCAAGAAAAAGAAGAAAAGAACTATGATGCTCAACAGAGCCGAAAGAAAATCTCCTACCAATTGGTTGAGCTTAAACCCTCTCCCTTATATGCACAAGAGATCGATGCTTTCAGCCAATGGATAAGCACAGGGGTGAAGCCAAAACCGGATTTAAGTGCTGCAATAGGAATCAGAAATTTGAAAGTTTTAGACTCCATCTATCGATCAGCCAAAGAGAAAAAGGTAGTGGAAGTTACAAAATAAAGGAGGAAATAAAAATGAGCACCTTTACTTACTCGTTAGCTAAATTTATTCCTTTCCAGGATCAGATTGAATGTGAGAGGGTAAGAAAAATCAAAAAGGAGGAAATCACTAACCATCCTAATCCCGAATTTAAAATTAGAGTAGTTGAAGAAAAAAACGAATTCTATCTGGCAATGGCACTGGATTTAATCCAACGAATTGTTGAGGCTCGGGAAAACCACCGGTCTTTGGTACTTATCCTTCCTGTAGGCCCGGTCCCCCAGTACTCGATAGCTGCCCGGATGATTAACCAACTTCGAATTCCCCTGGACCATCTCCATACTTTTAACATGGACGAATATGCTGACCAGGACGGAAACACTGCTCCTCCTACCTGGACAGGTTCTTTTCAAAAAGCAATGTGGGATAATTTCTTCCAGTTAATCGATCCCCAACTTCGCCCACCGGAAAAAAATATTCACTTTCCAACCAAAGAAGCTCTTCCTGATTATGAAAAAATGATCGATGACTTAGGAGGAGCCGATTGTTGTTTCGGGGGAGTAGGATGGTGTGGACATATCGCTTTCTGGGAAGCCCATTTAGGATTCGAATTTGGAGATGACCTTGATGCTTTTAAAAAAGCCGGCCCCCGATTGGTAGAACTCCACCCCATGACCATTATGCAAAACGCCCTCCACTCTTTCAGTGGAGACTGGTCCTGGGTGCCTCCCTGTGCCAACACCATCGGCCCGGCTCAGATTGTAGGAGCCAAAGACCGAAGCTTCTGGCTGGATGGCTGTTGGGAAGGAGGAGTAAGTTGGCAAAAGTTTATTGCCCGCTTGGCAGCCCATGGAAGGGTTAATCCGTTAGTACCGGCTTCTATCTTGCAAACGGTTCCCGGTACCTATACTATGCTTGGTGGAGTAGCAGAAAACGTAGAAATTCACATGGCTTAAAAAGGAGGTAAATTATGAACCGAGCTGATTTTACTTTTTACCATTTAAGGTCGGGTGAAAAAAGCCCGGATATCTCTCTCCTTTTTCCCGGTTGGCAGGAAGGAGATGAAAGAGTGGCTATCTTTTCCCCCCACGATGACGACGCTCTCTTAGGTCCAGGTTATCTTCTACAGGCTATCCCTCTTTTTGGAGGGGAGGTAGAGATAATTATTTTCTGCAACGGTTCTGGCGGATATAGTACAATCGAACATAAACCAATTATCAGCGCCCTTCGGGCCCGAGAGACAGCCCAGGCCTATCAAAAACTGGGTATAGTCGAAAGCAAAATCCACCGCTTAGACTATGATGATTATAGTGTCTGGCCTTTTATTGGTTGGAAATTAGCTACCGGAGCAGAAGGCACTTTTCAGAAAATTCTCCCTCTTCTACGAAAGTTAAAAATCACCCGTGTAGTAGCTCCCAATGGCTATCAAGAACACTTAGACCATACTGCCACTTTTTGGGTGGCCTCTTTTGATACCCCCCAGGCGGGAGACCCGGTGATGGCCGATTGGGGAGAGAACTACCCGGTCCGCTCTCTACTTCAATATGCGGTATGGAGCGATTTCTCCCCAGAAGATGCCTTTCTTCAGGGGGAATCACCGACAATCAGGGCTAATCTTGCGCTAAAAGCTCCCGCCAAAGCCGAAGAAAATATCCAAGAGGCTATGCAGGCATTTCGTACTCAAGCTAATATTATCGCTGGTTTAATGAGCGAACGAGCTGAGCGGCAGATTTCCCAACAAGAGTTCATCGAAGTTTATCTGAGTTTTGATCCTCGACCAAAATGTGATTATCGAAAATATATAAACAAAATAGAAGAAATTGATAAAAGAGGTGGAAAGGAATGAAAAAAGGGATTAATCAATGGGCTTTCCCCTCTTCCATCTCAGTAAAAGAAATACTGGAATTAGCTCATCAGTTTGGCTTTCAAGGAGTTGAACTTTGCCCATCTGCGCAAGGGGAATTATCTTTTCCCCTTACTCAAGAAAAAATTTCTGAGATTCGAAACTTAGCTCAGGATTTTAATTTGGAGATAAGAAGCATAGCTACTGATTTACTTTGGAAGTATAATTTAGCCTCTTCTAATCAGAATTCTCGAAAAAAAGCCAAAGAAATAGTAAAAAGACTGGTTGAGACCGCTGCAAACCTGGGAGCACAGTCGGTTCTCATCATTCCTGGATATGTAAACGTTCCCTGGGATTCTTCCTCTGAGGTAGTTCCCTATCAGGAAGCTTTTTATCGGGTTCAAGAATCGCTCAAAGAACTGGCTCCACTGGCTCAAGAAGCTAAAGTATACTTAGCAATAGAAAATGTCTGGAATAAACTATTTCTTTCTCCACTTGAGTTCTGCTCTCTGATAGATAGCATTGAAAGTCGGTGGGTGAAAGCTCACTTCGATACAGCCAACGTGTTAATAGCCGGTTACCCTGAACAGTGGATTAAGCTTTTGGGAGAAAGGATTATCACTGTTCACATAAAAGATTTTAAATTATCGGTAGGAAACATAAACGGTTTTTGCCTTCCTTTAGAAGGAGATGTTAATTGGCCTCAGGTTATGCAAAGCCTGCAAGATATCGGTTATGACGATTACCTTATCGCCGAAGTTATTCCTCCCTACAGCTATTCTAAGGAAGCACTCTTAGCCAACATCTCTTTTAACCTTGATTGTCTTTTAAAAATGCCCTAAAATAAAGAAAAAAAGGAGGTGATTTAACCTTATTATAAATTGGTTTTAGACATTTTTTAAACCTATTTATTAACTACTAAATCCTAAGGAGGTATAACGAACATGAACCGAAAAATTACTCGTAATTTTTCCTTTTTGTTTTTAGTGGCTCTTATGGTGGTTGGTTTAGTCGGGACGACTTTTACCCAGGAAGAAAAAACTTATACCTTTGGTAATATTGCTTTCAGTCGAACCGACGTTTGGAACAACTACTCCATTTTAGCTTTTGAGTATGCTGCCCGGCAAAAAGGGATTGAAACTATCGTTTTAGATCCAGAAGGTAACTTAGAAAAAGCAGTGGCAGCGATGGAAGATTTAATCACCAAAGAAGTAGACGGAATTTCAGTTTATACTATTACTCCTGAGCTGGATTGTACTTTAGCTCAGATGGCCAATGAAGCGGGAATCCCAGTCACCTTTGAAAATTCCCTTCCAGCCGAAGACTGCCGCTCTTCTTATATTTCCTGTGTAGCCTGTCAGTATGACGATATCGGTTACGCTGCCGGCAAGTTTATCTCTGAAAATTACCCAGGGAGCAAACTTTTTTACGTAATGGGGGCTCCGGGAATGGGAATTACCGAGCTTTACGAAGAAGGCCTTCACCGAGCCTTAGAAGAATACGGAACGGTAGAGTTGGTATCCACCCAACCTACCGACTGGGGTGCCGAGCAAGCAATGAACGTTACTCAAAATGCCATCCAGTCCGGATTAGAATTTGACGTCATTTTTGCCAATAACGAACAAATGGCTACTGGAGTGATAAATGCTCTAAAAGATGCCGGACTTTTTGGGGAAATAAAAATAGTTGCTACCGGCGGAGGTCCAGACGGATTGAAAATGATCGAAGACGGATTACTTGACGCTACCATGAGTGCTCCCGTTTCCCTTCAGGGTCTTTTAACCTTTAAAAATCTCTACCAGTATGTAGTCAAAGGAGAAGAGCCACCTAAATTCATTCCCTTGCCTATTATCCCAATAACTAAAGACAACTTAGATGAAGCTATTCCCTGGGAAATTAATGATGAGACCTATCCCTTAGCGTTAGAAGTTATTGGGGGTATTGACTAAAATCAGGTGGGGTCTTCCCCCACCTGATTTATTAAAGAGAGTTAAATTTACTCAGAGAGTAGAAGCTATTGATAGAGAATTACCTTTTTAAGGCTTTATCTTGAATAAAAAATAGATAGAGAGGAAAATATTCATTGAACGGTGCCCCAAAAAAATTTGCTATTCAGGCGGAAAATATTTCCAAAATCTTCCCTGGAGTACAAGCTTTAAATCAAGTATCTTTTGACCTTTATCCGGGAGAAATCCACTGCATCGTAGGAGAAAATGGAGCCGGGAAATCCACCCTAATTAAAATTTTATCCGGTTTTTTAAAACCAGATAGAGGAGAAATTATCGTTGATAGTCAGCGTTTTAAAGCTCTAACTCCCCATCAAGCTCAAACACTGGGCATTCAAGTGGTTTACCAAGAAAATATTCTGGCTCCCACTGTGAGTGCAGCGGAAAACGTCTTTGCTGGACAGGAAAAAGTTGGTAATTTTGGTTTAATTGACCATCAAAAAACTTTCGAAGAGGCAGAAAAAATTTTTTCCTCTTTAGGGGTAAAGTTAGACTCCCGCATGTTGGTAGAAAACTTAAGTCCGAGTGAACAACAGTTTGTTAAAATTGGTCGAGCGTTAGCGTTACAACCTCGAGTGTTGATATTGGATGAACCTACTGCTATGTTTGATAAGCAAGAGGCTGAAGCAGTTTTAAGTTTAATCCAGGATATTAGCCAAAGAGGAATCGGGGTTATCTATATTTCCCACCGCTTAGAAGAAATCATCGATATCGCTCACCGAATTACCGTTTTAAAAGATGGCCAAAAAGTGGCCTGTCACGATATCAAAACTGAGCAAATAAACCTTGACTACATTGCCCGAGAGATGGTAGGGCGAGAAGTTAAATTTTTTCAAAAAAAGAAGCAAACCAAAAAAGGAAAGGTTGCCCTTGAAATTAAAAACCTAAAAATAAAGGAGGCCGGACCCGAAGTTTCCTTTCAGCTGTATCAGGGAGAAATCCTGGGCATCGCCGGTTTAATAGGGTCAGGAAGAACTGAAATTATGAAAGCCGTTTTTGGAGCAGGTCAAAAATTGAAAGGAGAAGTATCAGTAGCCGGAAAGAAGTCCCAAATTAGAAATCCGGCTGAAGCTATCCAATTGGGCATTGGATTTATAACTGAAGACCGGCAAAAAACCGGGCTGGCCCTAAATTTAAGTGTAATCAAAAATACCACCATTGTCGGTTTAAATAAGCTCCCGACTTCTTTTTTTAATCTTTTTCTTAACCTTCCTCAGGAAAAGCTGATAGTCCAACAATTGGTGGAAGAATTAGCAATCAAAACTCCTTCCCTGGAACAGGAAATCAGATTTCTGAGCGGTGGTAACCAACAAAAAGTTATTCTGGGGCGCTGGCTGTTTAAAAATGTAGATATTTTTATCTTTGATGAACCCACTATCGGGATCGATGTCAGCGCCAAGTCAGAAATTCATAAACTTATGGCTAATTTAGTCGATAACGGAAAATCTATTATTATGATCTCTTCTGAGATGCCAGAACTTGTAGCTATGAGTGACCGAGTATTGGTAATCCGGGAGGGAGATATTGTGGCCGAATTAAGAGCCGAAGAAATAACGGAAGAAAATATCATTCTCCACGCTTTTGGGGTGAAAAATTAATGGGTAAACCAAAGAAAATATCAAAAATTTTTGATCGACAAATCCTTTTTCTTATTCTGGTAATCATCTTGCTCTCTTTGGTGTTTGGCTCTATAAACCCTAAGTTTTTAACCTGGCGAAATCTGCTGGCCATCTTTCAGCAAATAGCGGTGCTGGGAATAGCTACTATGGCTATGGCTCTACTTTTAATTTCGGGGGGAATAGATCTTTCTATCGGTTCGATGATTGGTCTAAGTGGAGTAGTGATATGCAAATTGGTTATGATTGGATATCACCCAGCCTTTGCTATTTTTATCGGAGCCTTGATTCCTATCGGTTGTGGGTTAGTTAACGGTATTATTGTGAGTAAAAGCAAATGTGTCCCCCTCATTGTTACTCTTGGAATGAGCTATGTCTATTACGGGATGGCCCTGGTTATTTCCGGTGGTCTATTTTTGTCCCTCAAAGGCCATTTTACTTTCTTGGGACGAGGTCGAGTTCTTGGTATTCCGGTTCCCATGATGGTAGTTATCGCGACGGTAATCCTCATCCACGTTTTATTAAAATATACCCGCTTAGGTAGAAGATTGGTAGTAATGGGGGGGAATGAACAAATGGCTTTTCTCTCCGGAATCAATGTTGATCGCTTAAAAATCAAAGTTTACACCATAAGCGGAGCTATCGTATCTTTGGCCTCTTTAGTTTTAGTTTCTCGCTTAGGTAATGTTTTAGCCGATGTAGGCAGCGGATATGAACTTGAAGCTCTGGCTTCGGCCATTATCGGCGGGGTTACTTTTGAAGGAGGAAGAGGTACCATGTTCGGAGCTTTTCTGGGGGCCATTTTGCTTGGTATTGTAAAAAATGGCCTGAACATTCTTAACGTATCCTCTTATTTCCAAACTTTTACTCTGGGTATTATTATTGTGGTAGCAGTAGTAATCAGTAACATTGAAAAAATACGGGCTTAAAAAGGAGGGATATGTATGTCAAATCTTATCGCAGTTTCCACCAATACTTATCATAAATTTTCACTGGAAGAGGCTCTGTCTGGCATTGCTCAAGCCGGCTTCCGCTCGGTGGAGTTATCTACGGTCAAAGGGTGGACCGAGCATTTTCCTCTTGATGACTATTCTCCCCAAGAACTTCATAATCTACAAGTTAAATTTAACCAGTACAATTTACAACTGGTAAACTTAAGTGCTCACTCCGACCTGGGAACTGCCGAAGGAGTAGAACACCTCAAAAAAGCCGTTGATTTTGCAGAGCAAGTGGGAGCCAAGGTAATAAATACTGGTACTATTGAAAAAGAAGAGCACCTCCCTGCTCTTTTGGATAATCTTTCTGTCTTGGGGGACTATGCCCAAAAAAAAGGCAAAAAAATTGGATTAGAAATCCACGGTGACTTTTTAAAAAACGGTCTGAAAGCAAAAGAATTAATGGAGCAGGTCCGCCACCCAGCTATCGGTATTAATTATGATACCGGAAATGCCATATTTTATGGGAATTCCAAACCAGAAGAAGATATTAAATATTGCCTATCCTGGTTAGTTCATATTCATCTTAAAGATAAAAGAGGAGGATACAAAGTTTGGGATTTTCCAGCCCTGGGAGAAGGTGAAGTTAATTTTCGAGATTTCTTTTCGGTACTCGATCAAAATAAAATACAAGTCCCTTTAAGTGTGGAAATCGAGTTTGATGGTAAATTTGACCATGATCGAGAATTTGTAGACCAAGCGGTTCGCCAATCTTTCCAATATCTCTCTCAGCTCGGCTTGACCAAAAAATAGGAGGTAAAAATGAAAAGAATTGCTATTTTAGGAGCAGGTTTTATTGCGGGAGTCCATTTGGAAGCCTGGAAGAGAATAGAAGGCGCTCAGGTAGTAGCTTTTTTTGAAACTCAGCCCGAGCGAGCTCAAGATTTCCAAGAAAAACAAGGTATTCCCCACTATGACTCCTTCTCTCGACTTCTTGAGGAAAAAGAGGTAGAAATAGTCGATATTTGTCTTCCCACTTTTCTCCATCGGGAATATGCGGAAATAGCCGCTCAAGCTAAAAAACACCTATTTTGTGAAAAACCAATTGCTACTACCTTAGAAGATGCCCAAGCTATAAAAGAAATTTGTTCTAAAAATGGAGTTAAACTGATGATAGGGCATGTCCTTCGATTCTGGAACGAATATGTAAAAGCCAGAGAAATCGTAAAAGAAGGCACCTTGGGAGAAATCCTTTCTCTGTCAGCCCATCGCCTAAGTGTTGCCCCCACCTGGTCACAAAATCACTGGATTTTAAACCCTAATCTGAGTGGAGGTGCTTCCGTTGACCTACATATCCACGACCTTGATTTTGCCAATTGGCTTTTAGGTAAGCCTCAAAAAATATTTGCCTCAGGTAATCGCTCAAATAAAGGAGCGATAGACCACATCGTAAGCAACCTCTCTTACGGACCCAACACCTTCTCCCAAATAGAAGGTGGATGGATGATGAAAGGAGATTTTCCCTTCAGCTGCGGGTTCCGAATTTTAGGAACCAAAGGGGTGCTGGAGTGGGACTTTCGAGCAGGGGTAAATATTGAACAAAGAGGTAAAGGGGCTCCCCTGGTACTTTATCAGGAAGATAAAACAAAAGAGGAACTATATCTTCCTGGAGAAGACCCTTATTATCAGGAGTTGAAATATTTCTTTAACTGTTTAGAAGAAGGCCGAAAAATAGAATCAGCTACCGCCGACCAGGCTATTTTAGCCCTCAAAGTTGCTCTTAAGGCTCAACAGTCGATAAAAGAGGAAAAAGTTTTAGAATTGGATTCCTAAAATGGAGGTATTTTTTGAGCGAATACTCATTTACTTTAGCTAATGATGTTCCTTTAGCCGAAGAACAATTGCTTAATCTTCACCAAAAGTGTTTTGGCCATTATGAAGGGGTACTTCCTTTTGATCGGCCAACTCTTTCCTGGTATCTTGCTCGACCGGGTTTAGGGTTAGACCATACTCTGGTTATAACTTTTCAGGGGGAAATTGTTTCCAGTCTCTTCCTTACTCTTACTAAAATGTATTTTGCCAAGGAAATAGTTCCAGTAGGAATCATAGACACGGTTATGACTCACCCTCACCATCGGAAGCAAGGGTTGGCCTCTCAACTCCTAAAAGAAGCAGAAACTATCATAAAGGATAGAAGATGTATCTTCGGTTATCTTTATACTATTCCGGATACTCCTCAATTCGGACTTTATCAAAAACTTGGTTATCAACCTTTCCGACGAGTGTACCACTTTCAAGCTTCTGCTCCCCTCTGCCCTTCTTTCGACCTAACTCCTTTCCCTATCTACTTCGAAGAAGATAGACTACAGAAATTTCTTAACCAGACTTTTGCCAACTATGATGGGTTCATTCCTTTGGATTCGAACCAATGGAAATGGAGGAAAAAAGAAAGACCACCCAATCTCCCAGCCAAGTTGCTGGCAACCGGAAAAGAAGAGATTGAAGCTACTATTACTCAAAACCCGGGTAAAATTATCATCCAAGGAAAGGAAGAGGAAGCCCTTTTTCTTTCCGACTGGGGAGGACAGTCTTCCCAAAGTAAAATGGAAGCTTTGCTCCTGGCTTTACCCCCTTTTCCAAAAGGGAAAATAGATATCCTTTGTCCTCAGGTTAACCGGGAGGATTGGCAATTACTCAAACAAACTGGTTTCTTCCCTACTCTCCCTGAGCAAGCTATGTTGTGCCCCCTTACACCTCAGGGAAAAACTTTGATGAACCAAGCGGAGGGAAATTTTTGGTATCCTCTAATAGAATCGATGGTAGGAGTATAGGAAATTAGCCAGCGAGTAGCCGGTACACTTCCCGGGCGATCATTAACTCTTCGTTGGTTGGAACTACCCATACCTCAACCGCAGAGGCAGCAGAACTTATTTTCCCCTCCTTCCCTACCATCTCCCGGTTGGCTTTCTGATCAAGGAAGAGGTTTATAAAATCCAAACCAGAGCAGATTTGCTTTCGGATGTAAGGATCGTTTTCCCCAATACCACCGGTAAAAGATAAAACTTCCACTCCATTTAACAAAGCTAAAAAAGCTCCAATATACTTTTTTACTTGATATACAAAAACCTCAATAGCCAGTTGAGCCCGCTCATTACCAGTCTCAGCCAGTTTTTCCAGTTCCCACATTTCACTACTAACTCCAGAAATCCCCAGAAGCCCTGACTCCCGCGTCAGGATATTGTTTATTTTATCCGGAGTCCACCCTTTTTTCTCTTCCAAATAGGTAATAACTTGCGGGTCAAAATCTCCCGGACGGGTGGACATAATAGTCCCGCTCTGTGGAGTAAAACCACTCGATATATCAAACGACTTACCATCATAAATAGCACATACACTACCACCGCTTCCCAGATGGCAAGAAATTAATTTTCGAGAAGAGGGGGAAAGTTCTCTTACCCGAGAAGAAATATAACGGTGAGAATTACCGTGAAAACCTAACTTTTCAATCTTCAATTCCTGACATAATTCCCAGGGTAAGCCGTACAACCGATGGGGCAGGGGAATAGAAAGGTGGAAAGTAGTTTCAAAAACCCCTATTAAAGGAACTGAGGGAGTTTGTTCCTGGAAAATTTTGATAGCCAGAAGGGCTGGGGGATTATGGACCGCCGTCACCTGAGCAAGGTCTTCTAAGGTGGCAATCACTTGCTGATCGATAAAAGAAGTTTGCGTAATCTGCTTACCACCATTAATCAATTTGATTCCTATCGCTCCCAAATCCTTTTCCGATTGTAAAAAATCTTCTTCTTTTAAGGTTTCTAAAATTAACTTCAAACCTTGCTCGTGGTCAATTTGCGGTTGCTCTTTTTTTATTTTTTTATCTCTGAAAACTCCCTCTAAAAAAGCATCTTCTCGATAAAGGCGTTTTACACTCCCCTGGCAAAGAGAATCTTCTCCTCCATCCATACGGAACAATTGATATTTAATAGAGGAACCACCACTGTTTATCACTAAAATTTTCATTCCGAAGCCCCTTTTCTTTCTAATCTTTCCATTGTTTTACAAAAAGAACATTTCTCTTGAGTGGTAGGCATTCCACAAACTGAGCATTCTCTAAGCTCAGGAGGAGAAACTTCCTTGGTAAAATAACTCTGTCCTTTTTCTACAAATCCCAACCAAAACATGTGTTTTGTACCAGGAGACCGCTCTTCCAGAAGCTCTAAAGCCTCTTTGTAATCCCAAGTTTTAGCTTTCCGAGATAGAGGACACCGTTCGTCAATATAAGACAGGTGATGGAGAGAAGAATAGATTTTTATTTCCTCTCCAGTCAGAGTGTAAAAGGGTTTAACTTTCTTTACCATTTTAGGGTGAGGACTTGGTAAAACTGGGCTTTGGTGAGCTAAATAATCTTCCTGCCAATGTAACACGTTGCCCAAAAGGATGGCCGCTTCATCATCTAAGTTATGGCCAGTAGTATACACCGAAAAACTATTTTCCCAGGCAAAACGATTAAGTAAGTGTCTTTTAATCATGCCACACAAAGAACAGGTCGGGCGGCGAATTCTTCTGGTTAGATCGGGGATAGACCAACCAATCTCCTTCGCTACTTCTACTATCCAGAGCGGTAACGAGTCTTGTCTTGCGAATTCTTCTACCAATGAACGAGAGTGAAGAGAATGATCCCCAATCCCCAGGTCAAAATGGATAGCTTCTACCCGGTAGCCGGCCTCAACCAGATAATGCCAGAGAGCCATGCTATCCTTCCCTCCCGAAACTCCTAAAAGTATTCGGTCATCTCTGGTAAACATTTGCCCTCTTCGAATGGCATTCTCTACCTGACGAGAAAAAAACAGATCAAAACAGGTGGGACAAAAGGCCGAGTTATGTCTTCTTATTTTCACTACAGCCGGTTTTTTACATCGAGTACACTTCATTTACCTTCTCTTTCAAATTGAGTCCAGACCCAAGCAGCCAGTCTTTATATGGGCTTGGCGTGGGTCAACAAGTATTTTTCGGCCTTTTCTGACCACAGATTATCAGTTTCAGAAATTATCTCTGCTAATGCCGCAAAAAGAGGGTCTGATTTACCTTTCTCTTTGAAATCTGCTAACGGAGTGAGCTCTAAATCGATGTTGGTATAGATCAATTTTTTACCTCCGGGAATCTTGGGTAAATTCAAAGTGGTTTCTATCACACTGTTTAATCCACCTATATGGGTAATCATGGGAGAAGGGTTTATAACTTCTTTTTCCATTAAGTCGAGAGATTCCACCATATCGTCAGTGTTACCCCCACTGGTTCCGACAACATGATGGGAAAGGTAGTGAACATTATAAAAGTTGATTTTGGCTGAAAAATTAGTATCGGTTGGTCCGGCAAAGAAATTTAAACAACCATCTCGGGCCAATATACTATCTCCTTGCTCCACTACCGAGGTCACCGGGGCCAATATAAAGACATCGTTGTATCCTGCTCCCTGAGTAAGAGATAAAAGATGGTTAACCGGATCCTCCAGGCTGCCAGTGTTTACATATTCCAAATGAATCCCCAAACTTTCTGCCATTGGGGGAGAGTAGATAGAGCGAGCGCGATGCAGACGGTTATCATCGATATCAGTTATCACTAAAAAATCCGGTTTTTGCTGACTGTGTAACACATAATCTATAAACCCCAGCCCCATGGGACCGGCCCCAGCCAAGATTGCCATATTCCCTCCTTTGGCTGGACCCATATGGTGAATATAATTTTCTTCTATATGAAAAGAAGCCTTAAAAGCAGCCACTATACAAGACATGGGTTCGGCCAGTGAACCATAAAAGAATGCCTCTCCGTTATAACTTAAAAGACAATTCATTTCCATCACTTCGTTGGGGATGATAACATAGGTGGCATCACCTCCAATATAAGGGTAGGAATAACCGGGTGCCCACATAGTTCCCTGGTATTTCAAGTTTGGCTGAATAGAAAAGCGTTGGCCTTCTTTGAATTTAGATTTCCATTTTGCTCCAACTTCAACCAATTCTCCACAAAACTCGTGGCCTATAATAACAGGGTTTTTCTCAATCCCTTCTGGAACTCTTTTATGGTCACTCCCTTGTATAGCTTCTTTATAGGAAGACATACAGATACTATCACAGACCACATGGGCTAATATTTCATCATCCCGAATAGGAGGAAGTTCAAACTCTTCCAGCCGCAAATCCCTTTTTCCGTATAAACGCACGGCTTTGGTTTTCATATTTTTATTCTCACTCCTTTAATTTTCATCTCCCAAGTTATTTAAATTGAACTTTTTATCAAGAAATATCTTTTAGGGCTCTGGCCATCGCTTCAAGTGGAGCCGGTTTACCGGTAAACAGCTCAAAACTGGCCGCTCCTTGATAAATTAACATCTTTTTACCATCGAAACTGACCCAGCTTCTTTTTTTAGCCTGTTGCACCAGTGGGGTTTCCCCTGGACGGTAAACTATATCCATCAAAAAACTACCATTTGGTATTTTATCCCAAGGAAGAAAAATCTCCTCTCCTTTCAGTCCTAAAGAGGTAGCATTAATCACTATTTCCACTTCTTGCAAAAAAGGACATTCCCCCGCCAATAGGCTCTCCCAATTTCCCACTTGAATTTCTAAAAAAAGTTGATCTTTGGCCCAGGAAGCTAATCTTTGTGCTCGTTCTGGAGTACGATTAACCACAAAAATAAAGCCAACTCCTTTTTGCCAAAGAGCATACACTATGGCGCGGCTTACCCCACCTGCTCCTAAGAGAAGCACCTTCTTCCCCGCAAGGTCTATTTTTTCTGTCTCCACCGACCGGACAAAACCAATCGGATCAGTATTATACCCGATTAATTTCCCCTCCCGATTTACCACGGTATTTACCGCTCCAATTACTTTTGCCTCCTGAGTAAGTTCATCTAAAAAAGGGACAACCGCTTCTTTGTGAGGCAAAGTCAGATTAAAACCTCTGATTCCCAAAGCTTGCATTCCTCCCAAGGCTTTTACCAGCTGTTCCGGCAACACATCAAAAGCCAGGTAAACGTAGGGAAGTCCGGCTGCTGACAAAGCAGCATTTTGAAATAAGGGAGAAAGCGAATGGGCTATCGGGTGGCCAATAACCCCCAAAAGACGGGTCCCACTTGAAATATCAATCATAGTTAGACTTCCGGAACTTTTTCAAAATAAACCCCTCTAATTGTCTTACCATCCTCGTCCAAATAAATTCTTTGGAAGTGGTTGGTCTCACTAAAATCGTATAAACCC
The DNA here is from genome assembly GCA_030156825.1 of Candidatus Atribacteria bacterium. GTDB lineage: Bacteria > Atribacterota > Atribacteria > Atribacterales > JASGLU01 > JASGLU01. The sequence goes on from JASGLU010000015.1 coordinate 23,635, forward strand.
CTAAGCGGTTACCTCCCCAAACATCGGTAAAAACCTGATCACCCACTAAAGCAACCTCTTCTCGGGTTAATTCCATAGTTGCTAATGCTTTCCTTAAGGCCACCCGACGAGGCTTTTTAGCTAAAGAAATACCGGGGACTTTTAAAATCTGCGAGAAATATTCTACTCGCTCGGCTAAACCGTTAGAAACAATAAAAACCTGAAACCCCTTCCCCTTGCTTTCTCGAACCCAGTTGACCACAGAAGGAGAAATTTGACGAGAATCCCAATCCACTAAAGTATTATCTAAGTCAAGGATTAAACCCGATATCCCCTTTTCTTTTAAAGAGTCCAACGATATATCGGCTAAACCCTCTACCCAAAGGTTGGGAAAAAATCGACTCCAAAAAGTCTTCACCAGTCTCCTCCATTTTTGTGGTTTAGATGTTCCTGATAAGTTCGAGAAAAAACATGTTTACCCTGCTCTTCATTTAAAACAAAATAAAGGTAATCAGTCTGATCCGGCTCCAGCACCGCTTGAATGGAATCCCAACCAGGATTACAAATGGGCTGAGGTGGCAACCCTTTTACTATATAGGTATTAAATGGAGAGTCAATTTCCAAATCCTTATTAGTTAAGGTAGTTACTTTTTTCCCTTCTTCCTGGTAAATAGCATAAACTACTGTGGCACAGGACTGAAGTCGCATATTCTGGTTAAGCCGGTTGATAAATACCGAAGCCACCGTTGCCTTCTCCTCTGGTAATTTAGCCTCTTTTTCCACAATTGAAGCCAGAGTTACTATTTCAAACAAGGATAGATTTTCTTTTTGGGGAAAATGAGGTATTACTACTTGTTCAAATCGGCTAAGTTGAGCTTCTATTACTTCCCGGGCAGAATAAGGAGAGGGAAAAAAGTAAGTGTCAGGGAAAAGCACCCCTTCCAAGCTATCAAAGGAGCGTAAGTACTCTCGGTTAAAAAGTTGGGGTTTTTGGACCAATGCTAAATATTCTTCTTTTGAGCAAATTTTCTCTGCTTCCAACACTTCTCCCATCTGTTCACTGGAAAATCCCTCCGGGAAGGTAACCTTTACTAAACTTTGAGGTCCTCTAATCAGTTTACCCACTATCTGGTTTACCGATTCTCCTATGCGAAAAGAGTAACGACCGGGCAGTAGTCTATCATCCGATTTAAATAAAAAGAAAAAGGCCAAAAATCGGTTTTGGGAAATCAATCCTTCTTCTTCCAATTTCTCAGCGATTTCTTTTGCTGAGCTACCTAAGGGAATAAAAATTTCTACCTCTTCTCCTCTAATTCCCAAATCCAGGTAGAAGGCTAACTCTACCATAAGTGCTCCCAACCAGAGTAAACATAGCAAACTCCAAAAGAGCTTACCTTTCATGGTTTTGCCCCAGGTACTTTTCTAAAATAAGAGCCGCTGATATCTTATCAACTATCATTTTCCTTTTTTTACGACTAACATCAGCCTCGATTAACCTTTTTTCTGCCTCTTTGGTAGTAAGCCGTTCGTCAAAAAAGACCACTTTTCCTGAAAACAGCTTTTTTATCTCCTGCCCCAACTTAACTATCACCGAGTCTTCTCTTTCTTGGGCAGTTTTCATACCTAAAGGTAAACCAATAATTATAGTATCAATTTTTTGTTGCTGGGCTAAGCGAACGATCAGCTTAGCATCTTCTGTCCATCCTTGGCTTTCTAACACCTGGGCCGGGAAAGCCAGAGAAGTCCCATGGTTGAAAGCAATACCAATTCTTTTTTCTCCCCAATCAATTGCCATGCATTTTTTCATTGCTTATTTCTCTTAACCTGGATATCAGGTCTCTCCAGCGCTCTTTAGGGAAACCTCCGAACTGGGCCAAGGTAGGTTTTCCTCCACCCCCACCTCCTAATTCTCGAGTAATACTTTTAACAATTTGGGATAAATTTAGTGAAGGGAGATTTATTCCGGCTACAATTCCTTGAATTTTCCCGTTTTTTTCCACCCCCAGAATCACTATTCCTTGCTTAATAGCTCCTCCAATTTGATCCACTATTTCTCGTAAAAGGTCAATCGACAAAAAGGAATCGGAAAAAAGATGCTCTACCAGGGATTTCTCTGTATCAGATGAAACTTGAGAGAGAATTTCCTGAATAGCTAATGCCACTTTGGCTTTCTGCAATTCCTTCTTAAGCTGTTTATTTTCTTCTACCAGAGTACTAACATAAGAAGTAATCTCGTTCGAAGCAAGATTTAATGTTTCCTTGATTTCATCTACCAGCGTTCCCCTCTCCCGGAAATAGTTTAGGGCCTCTATCCCGGCTATCGCTTCAATCCTTCTTAGACCGGAACCAATACTTGACTCAGAAATAATTTTAAAGCCGTTAGCCTGGGCCGTCCTTTCTAAATGAGTACCCCCACACAGCTCGGCAGTATAGTTGCCAATCCGCACCACCCGCACGATCGGATCATATTTCTCTTCGAACAAAGCGATTACTCCCCGCCTTTGGACTTCTTCCAGGTTGGAATAAGTTACGCTTACCGGGATATCATCAAAAATTCGCTCGTTCACCCAGGCTTCTATTGCCTGAACTTCTTGAGCGGTCAAAGGAGAAAAATGGGTAAAATCAAACCGTAGCCCGGTTTCTCCTACCCAGGACCCAGCCTGCTTTACCTGAGGACCAAGTATCTCTCTCAGAGCTCGATGCAGAAGATGAGTAACCGTATGATGTGCCTCCAGCATTTTTCTTCGTCTGGGGTTCACCAGGGTAAAAGCGGTGTCGCCTACCCTTAAACACCCTTCTTTTACTACCCCTTGATGGATTATAACTCCACCTGGTCCAGGAAATACCTGATTTATTTCCATTTTTCCTGCCGCCCCCACTAAGTAACCGGTATCCCATTCTTGACCGCCTCGTTCTGGATAAAATGAGGTTTTATCCAGAACTATCAATCCTTCTTCTCCCTGCTCAAGCTGGGAAACTCGTTTTTTCACTCGAGCTATTCCTAAAACTGAACCAGAAGAGGTCAAGGAGTGATAACCTACAAACTGGCTGGTCAGACCAGAAAATAAACCCGCGATTTCTTTTTCCGCCTTTAGCTGATTTTGTTGTATTTCCACTGATTGGCGAGCTTTATTTTTCTGAGATTCCATCTCTTTTGCAAATTCTTCCTCTCTAAAGGAAAGGCCGCTTTCAGCTAATATTTCTTGTGCCACATCAGGCGGAAAACCATAAGTATCATACAAACGAAAAATTTCTCGACCGGAAATGATTCTTTGCTTCCGTTGGAGAGCATCTTTGATGATACTATCCAGTTGGCTACCCCCAGATAACAGGGTTTCCTCAAACCTTCTTTCCTCTTGTAAGGTGATCTGGATAATAAGTTTTTCCTTTTCTTTCAGTTCAGGATACCTATCTTCCACCGTTTGCACGGCCGAAAAAATTAGTTGATGAAGAAAAGGACGGTCAAGGGAAATTTTTCGGCCAAACCGATGGGCTCGCCTGATCAGCCGGCGCAAAACATAGCCCCGTCCTTCGTTAGCTGGATAAACCCCATCCCCAATAAGAAAGGTAATGGCTCTAATATGGTCAGCTACCACTCGGAAAAAAGGGCGAGTTTCCAAAGAGGAGTAAGAACAGCCGGAAAGTTTTTCTAAATCCTGAATGATGGGTAAGAACAAATCGGTTTCAAAATTACTCTCTGCTTCCTGAACAACCGAAGTGATTCTCTCCAATCCCATCCCGGTATCGATATTTTTCTGGGGAAGAGGAAGGAGAGTCCCATCAGCCTGCCGGTCAAATTCCATAAAAACTAAGTTCCAAATTTCTAAGTATCGATCGCAATCACACCCTGGCTTACAATCGGGACGACCGCATCCTCTTTTTTCTCCCAAATCAAAATAAATTTCCGAACAAAAACCACAAGGACCAACAGGTCCGGCTGCCCAAAAATTATCTTCGTCGCTTAAAAAGACTATCCTTTCTAGAGGAACTCCCACCATCTTTTGCCAAATATGAGAGCTCTCTTGGTCCTTTTGATGAACTGAAACCCAAATTTTTTCCGGAGGAAGTGCTAACTCTTTAGTTAGAAACTCCCAAGACCACTGACAAGCCTCCTGTTTGAAATAATCTCCAAAAGAAAAGTTGCCCAACATTTCAAAAAAAGTATGGTGTCGAGGAGTAAACCCTACATTTTCTAAATCTGACACTCGAACACATTTTTGAATAGTGCAGGCCCGGGAAAAATTAGGCCTTAATTTACCCAAGAAAATAGGCTTAAAGGGCACCATGCCTGCTATAGTTAAAAGAAGAGTTTGATCATCTGGAATAAGCGAAGCACTAGGAAGAACCCGATGATCCAGCTTTTCAAAAAAACGGAGAAACCGTTCCCCTATCTCTTTACTCTTCAACTTCATACTCTATACCTCTTGATCTCTTTTTTATTTTTACTGGATTATCTTTCAATAAGTTCAACTGTAGATAACGTCTACCACCTGAAAAGTGTTTAACCTCCGATTGGTGGAAGGCATCCATTTTATAGAAACCGGCCAAGCAAAATCTGGTTGAATTCTTCCTCGATGAAGCCAATACCGAACTTCGTCATTTCGATATTGACCAACATTCATTCTCGCTACCAAAGTAAGGGGTTTATCTACCCAAATTACTTTTTGAATGGCAGCAATTCCTTGTAGTTCATGGGAAATACGAGATTGAATCTGGGGCGAAACCGAAGGACGAAGATTGACCAGAGCAATGTTTTCTTTAAGAGGTCCAATAATTTTTACATTAGCAATTTCAGCCGGGAAATGGTTTTGCTGAACAAAATCTAATAATAGTTGATTACTTTCTATTGCTGCTTGAGCATGAAACGAAGAAACAAGAGGCTTGTATAAATGTTTCAAAAAACAGCCTTCTCGAACTTTATTTTCTCCCGTTCTTCTAACCGGTATTTGGAATTGATAGATAATATTCCAAATATCTTCTTTTTCCAACTCAAACAGGGGAGAATAGGTGTTATCTAACAACTTAATCCCTCTTTTCCCCCAACTATCGCTTCGGTTAGAGCCACCAATAATTAAGCTATCTGCACCGAAAAAATTGCGGATAGTACCTAATTTAGCTTTTTTGGTACAGAGGTTACACGCAGGTCCTCCTTTTGCCACCGACTCAATAGTTTCCTGCCCCGGCAAATAAAGGTGCTCCACCCCCAGAGTCTTTACTATAAACTCAATATTCTGGCGAGCTTGGCGAGAAAAATAAGGCCCCCAATCCACAGTACAGGCCAACACTTTCTCTCGGCTCAAAGCTAACAGGGCTAAAAAAAGGGCAACTGTACTATCCATTCCTCCGGAAAAGGCTACCACTACCTTAGAAAAAGAACAGGAAACAACCCGCAACTGGTCAACAATAGCCCAAACCGAAGGAGAAGCAGATGTCAGGTTTTGGCTGGTCATTTTTTGAGACTATTTAAGATGGTGTTTAATTTCTCTCCTAAGACATCTCCCAAGGTAATTTTGCCATCCCCGGAAGAGTTATTTTGAATTTGATTTTTCTTCTCCTCTTCTTCTTCGGCTTGCTTGATGCTCAAACCAATCCTTTTCTCTCCATCGTCTAACTTTACGACCTTTACTTTGACTTTCTGCTTTTCTCGTAAAACATCCTTAGGAGAAGAAACTTTTTCCTCGGAGATCTCCGAGATATGGACTAACCCATCCCAACCCTTTTCCAATTCAACAAAGGCACCAAAGTCAACAATTCTAACCACCTGTCCAGAATGAACGCTGCCAACCGGGTATTTATTTTTGATTTCTTCCCATGGATCAGGTAAAAGAAGTTTCCGACTCACCACAATCCTCTGCTCGTCCGGCTTAAATTCAATGATTTTCACCTGAATTGACTGACCTTTTTTTAACACTTGGCTGGGGTGCCTTACCGGTTGCCAATCAAGTTCTGACAGGGGCAGTAAAGCTTCCACTTCCGGAGCTAACTCGACAAAAGCACCAAAGTTCATTAATCTTTGCACTAAACCTTCCACCACATTACCTACCTGCCACTTATCAGAGGTTTCCTCCCAAGGATTCGCCCGAAGCCGCTTTAAGCTTACAACCACCTGCCGGTTATCCCGGTCAAGCTCAATCACTACTCCTTTGGCTAACTGGTTACGCCTCAGTACTTCATTCACCCGGTTAACCCGCTTCCAGGATAACTCTTCTAAAGGAATTCTTCCTTCTACTCCTTCTTCTAATTCAAGCAACGCTCCAGCCGGATTAACTTTAGATACCCTAAATTCGACTATACTGTCAACCGGGTATTTTTCTTCAATATTTTCCCATGGGTCAGGATAAACCTGCTTTAAACCTAAGGATAATCTTCTCTTTTCTTGATCTATTTCTAATACCCGAGCTTCCACCACTTCTCCTACTTTTACCACTTCTTGCGGATGCTTCACATAACCCCAAGAGAGGTCAGAAACATGAATTAGCCCTTCTACTCCCTCCTCTATTTCTACAAAGACCCCAAAGTTTTTAACTGAAACCACTTTCCCTTTAACTAAATCCCCTTGGTGGAGAGTCTCTCCTATTTTCTCCCATGGGTCAGGAGTTAATCTCTTCAGACTCAAGGATATCTCTTCTTTTTCGGGGTCAAAGGCAATTACTTTTGTTTCCACTTCTTTCCCTATCGGTAAAATATTTTCCAATTTTCCCGGTCTTCCCCAGGAAACCTCTGAGATATGGAGCAAACCATCAATTCCACCTAAGTCTATAAAGGCCCCGAATTTAGTAATATTCTTAACTGTTCCTTTTCTGATCTGACCAATTTCCAGAGAAGACATGGTTTCGAGTTTTTTTCTATTCCGCTCTTCTTGCAAAACTTCTTTCCGAGAAACTACCACATTCCGGTTCTTGCGATTGGCCTCAATCACTTTAACTGGAATAGTTTGACCTACTAAATCATCTAACTTTTGAGGAACAAAATCTACACAAGAAGCTGGTAAAAAAGCGTTGATCCCTATATCAACTACCAGACCACCTTTAACTCTTTTTTGAACTTTCGCATCTAAAGTTTTACCTTCTTTTTCGCTTTCTTCTATATCAAGCCAGGCTCCCCGATAACGAGCCCGCTCTCGGGAGAGCCATACATAACCTTGCTCGTCAATCCGAGTGACCATAACCCAGACTTGTTCTCCCTCTTCTAAGTGGTGTTCTACTTCTCCTTCTTTACCCCAAGCTTTTTCTCGGTAAGGGAGAATTCCTTCAGCCTTGTAGTTAATATTAAGAAAATACCCCTCTTCTCCTTTTTTTATTACCTTTCCTTTAACTATATCTCGGGGGTGCACTAAGCGGACATTATCCAAATTTGCGCTCAGTAGATTAAGATCCTTTTCTTCCTTCACCATACAACACTCCTTCCCTTCACCCGTCATCACATATTGTGGTCCCGCTTTGCGGTGTGCCAACCGCTTTGATCCTTACCCTCAAAAAGGTGGGTATCCCCTCGGGGGAACTCTCGGTTCCTCCGAAGAAAGGATTCCCAGGATAAGAATGTTGGGTCAAAGCCACTTTGACATCACCCACAAAGCAGGACCACAAACCGATAGACCATTTATTTTTCTTCACCATAATATCATATTAAGAGCCCCTTTTCAATCTACTTGTTTTCCCGCAAAGAAAGCCCCAACTCTTCTAATTGTTGCTCATCTACCATTGAGGGAGCACCAGTAAGAAGGCAAACCCCTTTTTGGGTTTTAGGAAAAGCAATAACCTCGCGAATAGAGGTTTCTTTTGCCATTAACATGACTAAACGGTCAAACCCCAGAGCAATACCTCCGTGGGGAGGACAACCAAATTGTAACGCTTCCAAAAAGAAACCAAATTTTTCCTGAATTTCCAGCTCATCCAACTGAAGAAGTCGGAAAATAGTATTTTGAAGGTTCTGATCAAAAATTCGAATACTCCCCCCTCCAACTTCAAAACCATTCAGCACCAAATCGTAAGCTTGTGCTCTCACTAACTGAGGGTCTTTTCCTATTAGTTCTAAGTCGGAATCCAAAGGAGCGGTAAAAGGATGGTGCACTGAATCCCATCGATTTTCTTCCTGATTCCACTCAAACAATGGGAAATCTACTACCCAGCAAAAACGAAAATTCTCCCCTATCATTCCCAGTGCTCTCCCCAAGCGGATTCTCAGGGCTCCCAAAAACTCGTTCAAGTTTTTTTCATTACCCCAACCCACCAGCAAGACTGCTTCCTCTTGAAATGAAAATTTAGCCAGCAGGCTTTCCCAAGCAGAAGGAACCATTTTAGACTTAAGGGGAGAAGAAATCTTTTGCGAAGTAGATCTAACCCAGGAAAGCGACAAACCTTTCTCTCTGGCCTCTTGAGATAGTTCATCGGCCACCTTACGAGAAAACTCTCTCCAATGAGGAAAAAAAAGACCTTTAAAAACTAAATTCTCGGCCCCACCTTTTAAGACAGTAGAATCTTCTCCCTCAAAAAAGGAGGTAAGGTCTTCCATAACCAGGGGAATTCGTAAATCCGGCTTGTCTGTTCCATATCGGTTGAGCGCTTCTTGATAGGTCAAACGGGGAAAGGGAAGATTAAGGTTAATTCCCATAATCTCCTGAAAGACAATTCTCATCATTTCTTCTGTCAGCCGGATTACGTCGTCTCGATCGACAAAAGATAACTCGATGTCAACTTGAGTAAACTCGGGCTGACGATCAGCCCGTAAGTCCTCATCTCTAAAACATTTAACAATTTGAAAGTAGCGGTCAAATCCGGCAATCATTAGAAGTTGTTTAAAAAGTTGAGGAGATTGGGGTAAGGCATAAAAAGTACCAACATTCAAGCGGCAAGGAACTAAAAAATCCCGAGCTCCCTCCGGAGTACTTTTAGTTAAAAAGGGAGTTTCGACCTCAATAAACTTTTCATCAGAAAGGAAACGGCGTATCGATTGCGCAACTTGGTGACGAAGATAAAGGTTATCCCACATTTTTCCTCGTCGTAAATCTAAAAATCGATACCGTAAACGAAGGTATTCATCGACTTCTAATTCTTTTTTTTCTAACTCAAAAGGAGGAAGGGAAGAGGTCGAAAGAATTTTTAGTTCCTCGGTCTCTACTTCAATTTCACCGGTGGCTATTTTTAAATTTTCCAAACCATCCGGTCTTTTCCTTACCGTTCCTTGAACTTGAACTACGTATTCACTTCGCAAGGTATCGGCTAAGGAGTAAACCGAAGTATTTTTAGAATCAACCACTATTTGAGTTTTTCCCCATCGGTCTCGAAGATCGATAAAAATTATGCCGCCATGGTGACGAACGCGGCTGACCCAGCCGGCCAAAGAAACTTTTTTCCCTATATCTTCTTTCCTCAATTCTCCACAAGTATGTGACCTTAACATAAACTTTTCTCCTTTTGTAAAAGTCTTAAAAGTTCATCCTCTTGTAAAAAGACTTGGCTGCCACTTGTTAAATTTTTCAGAGAAAATCCACCACGTTCTATTTCTTCTTGTCCAACCATTAATACCCATTTTACTCCCGACTTTTGGGCTTTTTTTAAATGATAACGTAATCCTTTATCAGCAAAATCACAGTAAAAAGGAACTCGCCATTTGGTCAACTCCCGTGCTAATCGAAGAACTTGTTTCTCCCCCTCTTCATCCAAGGGGGAGAGGTACAAGCAGGGAACCTTTTTTGGTCGAGTTTCCTGTTGGGTTTTTTCAAGCAGAAGGACGATTCTTTCTATCCCAGCAGCAAATCCCACTCCGGCAACTCCAGGAACCCCTAAAGCAGCCGATAGCTGATCGTACCTGCCTCCACCACCAATAGCATCTTGCGCTCCCAACTGGCCAGTTTTAACCTCAAAAGCAGTTTTAGTATAATAATCTAACCCCCGAACTAAAAAGGGGTTAATCTGATAAGAGATACCTAAATTTTCTAAACCAGCCTCCACCTTAAATTGATGATTCCGGCAATCCGAGCATAAATACTCCTCTATAACGGGGAAAGAAGGCGATTTAAACAAGTTTTGACATCCTTCTTCCTTGCAATCTAACACTCTAAGTGGGTTCTTTTCCAAACGACGCACGCAATTAGCACAAAGATTATCTTTTCTTTCTTCTAAAAATTTAGTTAGTTTAGACAAGTAAGATGGGCGGCACTTTTCACAGCCCAAACTGTTAAGTTCGAGGGTTAACTCACTTAAACCCAATTCTTGGTAAATTAAGTAAGCAACTAATATTATTTCCACATCTACCGCTGGCCTGGAAAAGCCCAGGGCCTCAAAACCAAACTGATGAAATTGGCGCATTCGACCAGCCTGAGGTCGCTCATAGCGAAACATAGGCCCTAAGTAAAACCATTTGACCCGCGGATTAGTAACTGATAATCCATGTTCAATATAGGCCCGCATAACCGGAGCGGTGCCCTCTGGTCGTAGGGTAATGCTCCTACCTCCTTTGTCCTGAAAGGTATACATTTCTTTTTGGACAATATCCGTTTCTTCCCCCACTCCCCGAGCAAAAAGCTCGGTTTGCTCAAAAATAGGGGTTCGAATCTCCTGATATCCAAAAAGGTTGGCCATTTCTCTTACTACTTCTTCCACTTTTTGCCACCAAACTACTTCTTCACCTAAAATATCTTTGGTTCCCTTAGGAACCGTAATTTTTTGCTGACCCATCGTATCCAATCCCTCTTAACTTATTGAAATCATAGTCTCTTTTATCTGATCTCTATTTCTTTTACCAGTTCTATCTCCCCTAAAACTTTTAAAAGATCGGTTGAGCTAACTCCAGCAGGAATGTCAACCTGCAGCAAACAATCAACCAGCTGTCCTTCCTTTTCTTTACTTAAACTAATTTCTTTGATATCTACCTCCAGCTCACCCAAAGCACCAGTTAAAACTCCTAAAGAACCTGGTTGGTCAACCACAGAAATCTTTAAAAAGGTTAGCCCTTTTCTTCCGAAATAAGTCTCATACCACCCCAAGGCTACTAATGCTAAAAGGACAAACCCTACTCCCAATATTCCCAACAAGTACATACCTGTTCCAAAGACAATTCCTATTCCACAGGTTGCCCAAAGGCTGGCAGCGGTGGTGAGCCCGGTAACCAATTTCCCATGGCGAAAGATAGTGCCTGCTCCCAAAAAGCCAATACCGCTTACAATATGGCCTATTATTCGGGATGGGTCTGATCCTAACCCACTAAAACCAAAAATCGAGGCCAAAGTAATCAAGCAGGCTCCCGAACAAACTAAAATATGAGTCCGCAGCCCAGCCGGTTTCTCGGCTCGTTCTCTTTGTAAGCCAATAACTCCTCCGGCTAAAAAAGCACTTAGCATCCGTATCAAAAATTCTAAATACTCAAGCCCGCTTACCTCAGCCATCAATAATTTCTACTTCTCCTTCCCCCCATCGGGAAACAAATTGTTCAATATCTCTCATATAAGGCAGAGCACTTTGGGCTCCCAGCTTAGTACAGGCAATGGCTCCAGCATTATTAGCCAGTTTTAAAGCCTCAATCCAATCTTTCTTGGTAGCAATGCCCATTACCAAACCAGCGTTAAAAGCATCTCCGGCTGCGGTGGTATCTTCTACTTTTACTTTGCGAGGCAAAAGGTGAAGATAACGCCGCTCATCCAAACTGGCTAAGGCACCGTCTTGCCCTAAAGTAATCACTTTCTGAGCAGGACATCTCTTTTCTAAAACTTGCATAGAGCGAACGGCATCTTTCAAAGTATTAATTTTAACCCCGCTTAAAATTTCGGCTTCATACTGGTTGGGAGTAATTATATCGTTTGGAAGTAACATTTCGATTGGAAAATGCTGAGCTGGGGCTGGGTTTAAAACCACCCTTACCCCAAAATGATGAGCAATTTCAATGGCTTGGCATACCACTTGATAAGGAATTTCAAGTTGTAAAATTAAAAAATCAGAGACCTTAAACAACTGTTTTCCTTTTTCTAAGTCTTCTGTGTCTAACTCCATATTGGCTCCTGGAGCAACTAAAATTCGGCTCTCTCCTTTATCATCGATGAAGATAAAGGCCAAGCCGGTATGAACCATAGACCTTTTAGTAACAAAATTGTAATTCACATTTTCCTGCTCCAAATTTAGAAGCAATCGCTCTCCAAAATCATCGTCTCCCACCTTACCTATTATACTTACCTCTGCTCCTAACCGAGCACAGGCAATAGTTTGATTATGCCCCTTACCTCCAGGATACATAGAA